>WRCR01000124.1 GCA_009783865.1 Planctomycetaceae bacterium
ATAGAGACCGGTTGGTACGCCTGTCAAACCGAAACCGAATTGAGCCATAGGTGTCGTTACTGTGTAATCGTCAGCGCGATAGCCGAAACCGTTTTTTGTCGTGATTATATTGAGGTCGTTTTGGGTCGGATTGGTGGGTTTGGAGTATTGAGGCGTACTCGCTCCGGTATAGTTGGGATAAGCCCACTGAAGAAGTGCCGTCGATGAACTAGCGGAGCCCATGAATGGTGCCCTTTGTCTTGTGCCGGTGCCGCTTGCACCGACAATCTGATGACCGGCGTAGTACTCTCCATTTACAGAACTTACCACTCCTTTTGCTCCGTTGCCTACTCCGTGGTGCTCCAGCCCTAATGAATGGCCGACTTCATGCACTATGGTTTCCGCAATTACCGCAACTCGCGCCTGATATGTGTCATACGAGTTAACAATAGATTGGGAAAAAACGTGAACAAGATTGTTGTTAACATGTCTCTGATAGGGGATTTCATACACATGTATCGGCACCCAATAATATTCGTATGCGTTCGAAAAAGATCCCGGTTGTGAAATGCCAAAATAATCTATTCCGAGCCAGTCCGAGTTTCTCCCTCCGATAGCTACTTCGACACCACCGCTTTTTCCAAGTTGAGTTCTTCCGGCCACTGTTGTAACACAAACATTAAATGGCGAAAAATATTCGACGACCAGAGCAAAAATGTCTCTCATCGCCTTTTCTTCATCTGTAGTTATTGTATTCGTCCCACTCTCAAAGTTAAAGGAAGCCGAATGCACTGTACGGTCACTACGCCGCCATGATCCATCAGAATTTGTATAATTCCATATCGTACCCGTATATGCAGTATCAGCGAAGTTGAGATATATGGTATGGTTGGCAGCGGAATTGTAGGTGAGAGCAGGAATTGCCGCCAGCATTTCCCTCGGCTCGAGGGTTTCGTGACGCAGGATACGGAAACGGGACGGTTTTTTGGCAGTGGTTTTCATAGAATAATTATCCAAAAGAAAGAGTTTAGAAAAAATGAAACAATCCGCATTTCTTACAAGATAACCGAAATAACAAATTTTGTCAATAGAAAAATTTTCGAGAATCGGCGACCGTGCCGCCGGTTCCGATTGCGGAATAAATCAATACGTAATAATCACGTTATCCGCATCGAGTTGACCGGAGGCGGCAGGTAAGCCAATCATCAACACCGCTTCCTTTGCCTTCTCCGGCACAGATATTGTTTGCACTACCGGCTGCCAAGAAAAACTGCCGCTGCACATGCCGATGGGACCTTCCGAAATCGGATTTCTGTCGTCATCGTAAAACATCAGATACGCAGAATTTGTCTGAAATCTTCGCTGCGCCGGAACAATATCCTTGCCGCGAATGGAATACGACAGCGTCAATTTGCGTATCGCTTTACCGTCAATAGCAAACCCCTGCAAAATCTGTGCATCGTTATTGCTGGTAAAACGAATAAATGATTTTCCTTCCGGTGCGTCTTTTGCCGATATGATTTTAACATTTCTTGCGTAATGCCAGCCGGAGGGCGAGCCGTCTTCCCGCGCTTCTTCAAAGCCGCCGCCTATGATTTGCGGCTTCGCCGGGTCGGGCTTCACTTGCCGCTCTGCTTCCGCTTGACCGGTCATAGGAACGAATAGCGTCTGCGTTAAATGTTCCTTGACGAGAACGCCGTTCTCCTTTTTGCAAAGGTAAAAATACTGCTGATAGCGTTCACCGAGAGGAATAATCATACGTCCGCCTTCCCGCAGTTGGTCAACAAGCGGTTGCGGTACTTTCTCCGGCGAACAGGTCACGATAATTGAATCAAACGGCGCGGCATCTTCCCAGCCCTTGTATCCGTCACCGACTTTGGTGTAAACGTTATCGAAACCGAGTTTTTTCAATAGTTGCTCAGCCCGTTTGCCGAGCGGTTCAACGATTTCAATCGTATAAACCTCTTTGACGAGCAAACTCAATACCGCCGCTTGATAGCCGCTGCCGGTGCCGATTTCTAAAACGCGGTCTGTCGGTTTCGGCTGCAACTGTTCCGTCATGAAAGCAACGATATACGGCGGCGAAATTGTCTGCGCATTGCCGATGGGAAGTGCAGAGTCCTGATACGCAAACTGCTGATAGACCGGTAAGCAAAACTTTTGGCGCGGTATGCGTTTCATTACATCGATAACATCGGGATTCGTTAAACCGCCTTGCGGCAGCAAAAGGTTTTCCGTCATGTTCTTTGCCTTTTCGACAACCGGAAACTTCACACGCCGTGCTTTGACGAGTTCTTCGCCGGTTTGTTCCGCAATAAGAATACCGGAAAAGGATATTATCGCAATTAAAAATAACAGTAATGGTTTCTGTTGTTCTGACATAGTATCTCCATCCCTCTTCACAAAAGCGGCTCATCCTTTTCGCCGAAGGTCGTGTAATAATACGGCGTGACCGCTGCGAATTCCGCAGCGCAGGTATCAACCATCTTGCGCGCCGCCGTAATGTCCCACTCTTGACGGCGTTTGCGGACAACGGATTCAGGAACGCCAAGAACCTCGCCCAGCCGCCGGTCGGAAAACCCCCAGCGTTTGAGAGACAGCAATTCGTCCTTCGTGACATCCTCCAGCCGTTTGCCCGCTAACTCGATTTCCGTTTCCACTAATTCAATCATTTGCTGCAAGAACCATGGGTCAATGCCGGTTACCTTGAACAACCTTTCGATTATCTCGTCAACCGTTTGCGCATTGTTTTGCAATTCGCACCGGATTATCTGCGCCAGTTGATACAGCCGGTCACGAGTCGGAACGCCGACCTTGCGATAAAGTTCGTCCAGCGGTTCAACATTGTCGTCAGCACTGAAAAGCCCGAACTTGCGATTCTCCATCGACCGAATTGTTTTTTGCAGTGCCTCTTTGAAAGTTCTGCCGATTCCCATTGCTTCGCCGACTGACTTCATCTGAACCGACAACGTTTCGTTGCCTTCGGGAAACTTCTCGAAAGCAAAACGGGGAACCTTCACAACGATATAATCAATCGTAGGTTCAAAACAAACACTGGTGCTTTGCGTAATGTCGTTCCGCAATTCGTCAAGCGTATAACCGACGGCGACCTTCGATGCAATTTTCGCAATCGGAAAGCCGGTCGCCTTGCTTGCCAGTGCAGAAGAGCGGCTGACTCTGGGATTCATCTCAATCACGACAAGCCGACCGGTTTTTGGGCATTGCGCAAATTGAATGTTGCAGCCGCCGGTTTTAACGCCGACAGCCCGAATTATTTTAATGGATTGGTCCCGCATTATTTGATATTCCCGGTCGGTCATTGTCAGCACCGGTGCAACGGTGATGCTGTCGCCGGTATGAACGCCCATCGGGTCGAGATTTTCGATGCTGCAAACGACAACCACGTTGTCATTTTTGTCCCGCATTAACTCCATTTCGAGTTCTTTCCAGCCGACGAGACATTCTTCGATAAGGATTTCGTGAACCATTGAGACGGCAATTCCGCCGGTTGCGATACGCTCAAACTCTTCGCGGTTATATGCAATTCCGCCGCCGGTTCCTCCGAGTGTAAATGCCGGACGAATAACGCAAGGCAGTCCGACTATTTCAAGAGCGGCAAACGCTTCTTCGCGGTTATGTGCGAGTTCACTTTTCGGCAGGTCGAGACCTGCGCTGCGCATTGTTTCACGGAAGAGGTCACGGTCTTCGGCGCGGCGAATTGCTTCGCGGTCTGCGCCTATCATTTCGATGCCGAGTTCGTCAAGTACTCCGCTGTCGGCAACTTGCAGTGCAACATTGAGAGCGGTTTGCCCGCCGAGTGTCGGCAAGACAGCATCAGGTTTTTCTTTTCGGAGAATTGCCGCAACACATTCCGGTGTAATAGGTTCGATATATGTTCTGTGAGCCATTTCCGGGTCGGTCATGATGGTAGCCGGATTGGAATTGACGAGAACGATTTCGTATCCTTCTTCGCGGAGTGCTTTGCACGCTTGGGTGCCGGAGTAGTCGAACTCGCACGCTTGTCCGATAATAATCGGACCTGCGCCGATGATACAAATTTTCTTAAGGTCAGTGCGCCGCGGCATATTTCACTCGTGTTGATTCGGGTATTATATCAAGATTCTGAACGTAATTATAACACGTTTGCAAGTTCTTGCAAGAATTCGCAGACGCAAGAGCGGCGGGCTTACGCCCGCCGGGTTGTGATTGAGATTTTTTTTGTTAAACCGGCGGGGGTAACCCCGCCGCTTATCTATACTCCGCCGAAACTTACGGGACAACCGGCGGAGCCGCAAGTTCCGCTACGCTGCACTTGCGGCTCCTGCCTATCTCACTGCACGCCAAGACCGTTCAAGGGCATCTTTGGCTTTTTCATCCCCCTGTTCTGCGGCTTTGCGATACCATTCGACGGCTTGCCGAGACATCGTTTTTAGCGTACTTCAGTTTCCGCAGATTTTCGTAATCATTGACACCAATCAGAACGGCAAATTTTAGTCCTTTTTCTTCGGCGAATCCTTCGACAGATGCACCTTTGAGATCGGTGCTTTTCTCTTGAGCGGAAACTGTAAAAACAACGAAAAAAAGCAAAATCAGCGTCAAAAAATGTTTCATGAGTCACCTCAATCGTTGAAAACAAATACCTCATCTATTATTTTATACTAAAAAATGATGTTCTGCGACAAACAATTTTGGATTTTTGGAAAAATTTCGACATATCGGACCGTCAATAGGGGGTAAAAAATACATAGGATTACTGAACTTTTGAAATACGCTTGCGCTAATGAACTATTCTTTCCGATAAACCGCTGGACAAATGTACTTCCAAGGGGTCTGGTCTTTTGCAAGCGTCTCCGAATGTCCTATAAGAAGATAACCGCCCGGCACCGTCTTTTCGTACATGCGGTTCACTAACTCAATCTTCGTTTCATTGTCGAAGTAAATCATCACATTCCGGCACCAAATACAATCGAAATTTTTCTTGAACGGCAGAATTTTGTTCATTAAATTGAAACGCCGAATCGTTACCTCTTTTTTCAATTCGTCAGCCACTTCATAATTACCGTCGGGCAAATGTTTGAAATACTTTTTAATGATTTGCGGCGGAACACCCTCAAACCGCTGCAAGTCGTACACTCCGCGCTTTGCCGCCAGCAACGCTTTTTCGGAAACGTCTGTCGCCAAGAGACCGCAGTTCCAATTCTTGTAGTCGGCACCGAAGTACTCCAGCAGCGAAATAATGAGCGTGTACGGCTCTTCACCGCTGGAAGCAGCGGCGCACCAAATCCTTAAGTCGTTGTCTCTCCGCTGTTTATGTTCCTGAACCATCCACGGCAAAATCGTGCCTTTGAAAAAATCAAAATGTTCGGGTTCACGGAAAAAGAATGTATGATTAGTCGTTATCTGATTAGCCAATTCGCTAATGGACTCGTCCGTCTTGTCCGCAATCAGCATGTCGTAATACTGCCGGAATGTTTTGAAACCGCGTTGCCGAAGTATTTTTTGAAGACGACCGACCACCAGTGATTTTTTCTGGTCGGACAGCGTTATTCCAAAACGCTGATATACCAAATCACGGATGGAACGAAATTCCGCATCCGTAATAGCCATCATATCAGTATGAAGTATAGGGTCTGACATAGCCGTTTAAGTAAAATAATTTGGGACAGCAGGTTTTCGGTCACCAGAAACGTTAACTGACAACCGCTTCAAGGTCGGCGAAGGAAAAATCCTGACTCGCCACTTCGGTACTTTCTTGTTCGTCGTCTTCCCAGTATTGTGACTTATTTACCGGTGAAGCCGCAAACGAACCATTCATTTGACTCACCGCGCCGACATCAACGATTAAACTGACCGTTCCGTCTCCGAGTATGGTGCAGCCGGAAAATCCGTTCGCTTCGCCGATGTAATCGGGCAAGCCCTTAATGACCGTCTGCTGCTGTCCTATAATTTCGTCAACAAAGAACGCAAAGGAACGTCCGCCGTCTTCGGCAACAATCAGTATTCCGTCTTTCAGTTTCATCGCGCCCGGCTCACAGGCAAAAACATCATGAAGACGTACAACCGGCACCATTTCTTCCCGCAGCCGCAGGATTTCTCGACCTTCCGGCGTTATAGTGATTTGCTCCCTTGTCGGAACAATGGATTCCCTAATCGCCAAAGTCGGTATCATATATTGTCCCTCACCGACTCTAACCAGCATAGCATCAACGATTGCTAAAGTCAATGGAATACGCAACGTAAATGTCGAACCAACACCGGCTTTGCTGGCAACGTCAATTCGCCCGTTGAGTTTTTCGATATTCCGTTTAACTACATCCATTCCGACACCGCGTCCTGAAACATCGGTGACCTTGTCGGCTGTTGAGAAACCGGGTTCAAAAACCAATTTGAAAACCCGGTCATCGGGCCAATCCTTTGCTTCGATGCCGACCAGTCCTCTTTCGATTGCCTTGGAAATGATTTTCTCTCTATCGAGACCGTGACCGTCATCTCTTATGACAATCCAGACCTCGCCGCCTTCGTGTTTGCCTTCCAGTGTAACCGTGCCGGTGTCCGATTTGCCGTTTTGAACGCGGACTTCCGGTGTTTCGATTCCGTGGTCGCAACTGTTTCGGACAATATGCACCAGCGGGTCGGCAATCTGTTCAATAACGGTTTTGTCAACTTCGGTCTCTTCTCCAACGAGATTCAACTTGATTTTCTTTCCGGTTTTCGTTGACAAGTCGTGAACCAGCCGAATCATTTTGCGGAAGGTTGCCGACAGCGGAATCATTCGGACTGCCATCGCAACGTCCTGCAATTCATCGCAAATTCGGCGGAGTTGATGTTTCGCCCGATTGTAATACTCGTCTTCAACGTGAACCACTGCCGGACAGCGGGTCACCATTGATTCCGCAATCACCAATTCGCCGACAAGATTGATTAAGTCATCGAGTTTATGCAAATCGACCCGAATATCCTGTTTCTTTGCCGAAGACGATGCAGCAGAAGTACCGGAAGTTGTTCCGCTGCCGGCAACTGGTGCTGCTGGTTTTGGTACAGCGGCTTCCGGTTTGACACCGGCGGCGGCGAGTTCCGCTTCTTTTTGTTTTTTTGCGGCGGCTTTTTCGGCATCTCTTTTGGCAAACGCAGCGGCAATCTGTGCATCAAGGTCGGCATCAGTCGGTTCCGCTACCGGTTCAGGAGTCGGAGCAGGAGCCGGTTTCGGTACTGCCGGTGCGGCTTGTCCCGTCTCTATTCCCAATTGAACGTTCAAAGCGTAAACATGCTGTTCTATGTCCGGCACAACTCCGTTGCCGCCGTTTTCGACATCTTGCACTCCGCTTCGGAGAACGTCAAGAAGTTTGAGCAGCAAACCGACGTTGCTTTCCCCAGGCGGAATTTCATTGCCGCGGAGTTTATCGAGGAGCGTTTCCATTGTGTGGCTTAAATGCTCCAACTGTACCAGTCCCATAAAACCGCAGTTTCCTTTGAAGGAATGAATGTACCTGAAAGCGTCTTTGAGCGGTTCGGTGTGTTCGGCATTTTCGTCTAAAACGAGAAGCAGGGACTGCTCTTCGGCATCAAGTTGTTCATCTGCTTCGGTAACGAAACCCTGTCTCATGTCGGGGGAGAGTTGCAGATTCGTCTGCGCTTCTGCAATGCTGTTCTGCACGGCTGGCGGCGCAGGAGTCGGCGGAACTTCTGCCGGAACAGCCGGTTCAGGCGGCATCCCCGGAACGAACTGTTCCTCGGCAGGTACGTCAAAGGTCAACTCGCTTGCGTCAATGGGTTTCGGCGGTTCTTCGTTTGCCAAAATTGAAAACGACAAGTCCTCTGCAACGCTTTCCGCTGGCGCGACGGTTTTGATAACTATCTCATCTGTCGCGGGTTCACCGGTGCAGTGCTTTTTCAGAGCGGTGATAATTACCGCTGCCGGTTTGTCGAAACCTTCATCGTTTTCCGTTTCTTCGATGTGTTCGAGCATTTCCCGAAACAGGTCAATCGTCTTGCAGAGTGTAGCCGTATTTTGAACGTTCAGTGTCAATTTGCCGTTGCGGACTTTGTCCAACAGCGTTTCCGCTTCGTGGGTTATACCGGCAATCGTTGTGAGCGAAAGAAAGCCGGCACTGCCCTTCATCGAATGAAACATACGAAAAACGGAGTTTATGAGTTCCGAGTCCACTTTGCCGGTGGATTTTTCGCTGCCGTTGTAAATTTCGATAAGAATCGGTTCGACTTCGTCAATGTATTCACGTGCTTCTAGGACAAATTCCTGTATCAATGACATTTCGCTCATTTAACTATCTCCGATGCGGTTCTCCGTTGTATTGCTGCCGCTGAATAATATCAGCAGAAATCACTACAACAGGATAGGTTATTTTTACCCTTTAGGCAAATGAAAACGCCGAAATAAAGGAAAAATCGGTAAAAAAAGTCCAGTTATTCCGTTAATACCCGCTATCCCGTTGTCTGTTCCTTCCCGGATTGCCGTTAATTGCTCTTGCCTCGAAATAGGAAATTTCAATATACTCCGCCAATACGTCCTTGAAAACCTCCATTGTTCAAAACAATGTTTTCCAAATATCCTGTTCCGAGTCCTGTTTCAGTTCGTCCGCAGCGGATTCTGCTCATCCGTTTTTTCGGTACAAGCGGCGTAATTGAAACAATCCCCGTAATCGCCGCTTTGCGGCAGCGGTTTCCAAAAGCGGATATCGCTCTCCTCACCGAAAAAGAGCATTCCGCCTTGCTGAACGGACACCCCGCTTTAGACCGCCTGATATTCGTAGAAAGGGGCTGGCACCGAACATTGAGAGGCATAAAACGTCTCCGGCAACGGCTGCAAATGTTCAAACCGGATGCAGCATTGGATTTTCAAGGACGATTCAGAAGCGCATTAGCGGCGTATCTGTCCGGCGCAAAAACGAGAGTCGGATTCAGCGGAAAAAACATCTCTTTCGGCAACAAGGTCTTTAACAATATCCTGTTTTCTTCGAAGGAAACAGACGGAATCGAGCGAAATCTGACGCTTTTGGAGATATTCGGCATCACAGGAACGAGTATCGCTTTTGATTTACCCGAATGTGAAACGGACAAACGAAACACAGCGGCGATGCTAAATCGGCACGGTTTGAACGGCAATTTTGCGGTTATTCACGCCGGTTATTCAAAAAAGCCGTCCTTCTGGACAGAAGACCGAATGGCGGACATTTCAAAGGAATTGCTGGAACAATGGAATTTGCCGTCGCTTGTTGTCTGCGCAGACGAAAAAGAAATGGACAAAGCGGAAATGCTAGTGAGCAAAGCCGACGGTGCCGCGTATCTGGTACCGAAAATTACTTTACCGGAATTTGCGCTGCTTGCCCGCAGAGCGGTTATTACAGCCGGTACTTGTCCCGAACTGCTTGCCGCCGCAAGGGCTGCCGGAGCGCAAACCGTGAACTTCGATAATTACGATGATGTTCAATCGGCTTGCGATTTTTGCGATGAGGTCCTTGCTGCAATGCTCATGCAGGAAGAAGGTGATACGGTATCCTTCGAACAGGAAATCACAAAGTTCAAAGCCGCCGCTTAGAACGAATTAAATTCTGCTCTGGTTTGTTGAATAACTTTCGAACAAAAAATCCCGTATCGAAATGAATCGATACGGGACCCACAAGGGACCAACAAAAGAGAATCGTCTATCAGCCGTACACAAGACCGACGTTACCGGTATGCAGCATTTGGTTTGCGTTCAGATATGCGTCATATCCTCCGAAAACTCTCCAACGCTTGACATTGTAGTTCAAACCGGCACCGACAATCGCC
>WRCR01000125.1 GCA_009783865.1 Planctomycetaceae bacterium
CCGGAACTGATGAAACTGCGCGGCGTTAATCCGCTTTACGGATTGTTTTTGTTGCAGCATCTCGGCAAAGCAAACACGGCGGAAAAGATTCAGGCGTTGGAATCGCTGCTGGAACTGCCGACATCTTTGGGACCGGTCATCCGTGTTCCGAAAAAAGATATGCTGCCGAATGGTCCGCTTGTCGATGAGTTTCTAGACCCGAAACTGCTGGAGTTAGGGTTGGCAAGCGTTGATGAACTCGTCCAGAAAACGGAGGAAGAAGAACACAAGGAATGGGAAGAGCGGCGGCGTTTCGGCGGTGAATATCCTGAAGAGCGCAAGTTCGTTATACCGCTTGCCGAAAAGTTGCAGCGGCTGTTTGAATTTGAATATCCAGCGGTAGATGTGCGCATTACACCGGCTTGGGTTGCCGGTGAGATACTTCTCGAATTCAATGGTGACTTCAATAAGTACGTTTTATCGAAATCGCTGCAAAAGCAGGAAGGCGTGATATTCCGGCATCTGCTGCGTTTCATTTTGCTGCTGGAGGAATTTCTTCCGCTTGCACCGGCGGACGGTTCTGCCGATGACTGGAAGAACGAATTGACGGCGTTGAAGGAAAAGTTAAATGTATGCTGCCGGAATGTTGACCCGCAAAGTACAGACGAAATACTGGAAAGAGCAGCGCAGTCAGGATTTGATGACGCGGTATAATCCGTTTAGTGTGCGGTAGTAGCCAACCTCCGGGCGGCTGTCTCACTCAACGCTAACTAGGGAAAGACGGAATCCTAAATAGGAGTCCTGAAACCCCGGTGCGTCGTAGAACCGAACCGCCGACCGGCAAAACCCTGCATCGCAGGACCAACTGCCGCCGCGAAGCACACGGTTCGAGCCGGTATTGGTTCCCACTGGGTCAGTCCGGTGATTGACATCACCGGCTCGTAAATAATCACCATACCAATCGCTGCACCGCTCCCACGCATTACCGTGCATATCGTATAACCCACCGCTAAACCATTTATTTTTTCGATAAATTCTTGACAATCATCCCAACTAACGGTCTCAACCGGCAATCTTTTGCAGCCCTCGAAAAAACTCGGATTATTCCCCATCACGCTTTCCCACATCGCTTGCGTTACTTCCGTTTCAAGCATCCAAAAGCCCTGTGTCAGCGTTACTTGATGCTGTTTTTCGTCAGGACTCCTGCATTCTTCACCCTATGGACTGTCCATCATAAAACTATCCGCCGGACACCAGCGAAAAGCATATTCCACGCCCTTGATTGTCAACACCATACGCTCGCCCGCCTTGCGTTCCGATTTTCTCGGCAGTGAAACAGGACTAGTGCGAACATTAGTCGACATATCCGGCTTGACCGGCAACGCCGGTGCTGTATCCGCCGATGTCAATACTTCGATGAAATGCCTTTCGTCTAAAAACGGTGTATTTCATTGAAAAAACTCATTGAAATAAGGAATTCATTGTCGTGCCTATTCGTATAGAAACAGGAAAAAAGGCAGTTTTGCAAAATTCGGAATCTTTGGGAAGGACAACACAATTTTTGCGAAACTCAAGGTAGCCGCCGTACCGGAGTTATAACGTCGCTTTCACTTCACGAATCCAGCGAAACTCCGGCTGCGGACTGCCCGGCACAAGTTGTCCTTCAAAACATTCCGACATGAATTGTTTTTTTGCACGTCCGCGGTCTTTCTCTTTATCAGGAAACGAATCGCCTTTTTGCAGAATCACCCGCCGCTCCGGTATTCCGCCGAAAGAATACGTTCCCGCAACCTGACACGGAAACCAAAATCCCTTCGGCATTGCAGCAGCGTTTTTCGCCTTTTTCGCACCATCGGCAGCATTATCAACAGTTTCCGTTTCCTCATTCAGTTGCAGATAAAACTCGGCGTAGCAGTGTCCCGGCACTTGAACCAGCCGCGCCGGAACCTTGCCCGCCCGACATATTGCCGCGAAAAGAGAACACATATCTTTGCAATCGCCTTCCCATTGTCCCGCCGGCATCTGTGTCAAAGCATAAGCCCCTTTTGCTTCACGGCCTGCACCGGCATCATTGTATTTCACGTTGTCTTGAACGTAACGATAAACCGCCTCGACTTTTTCCCAATCGGTCGTCTTGTCCTTTGTAATATCGTTATACATTTTCAGAAAGATACGCTGATGCTTGTTGGATTCGATTTTCGGACTTTCTTTAAGAAACTGCGCCACATCTTGCGGCATCCGCTTCGGTATAACATAGCAATCGGTTTGCGTCGGCGGCAGTAATTCGTAATTTTCCAATTCAACGGTAACAACGATTTCAACCTGCCGATGCGGACGCATCTTGCCGAGGTCGAAAATTGCTTCTTTTCCGCCGCCGTTGATGACGTTATACTTGATTTTCCCTGAAAGAGCGGCATCAATTTTTTCGTCAATCTTGAGGATTTTCTGTTCGTTCCATTCCATAGGAATCGGCACGGAAACGGAAACGTCCGTCATGTTCGCACCGGGTTCGATGATGATACCGGCTCTCAACACTTGTTTTTCGGACACGCCGAGTTGCGGTCCGTATTTACTTGTATTTGCCGCCGCTTCCTTTTTTTCATTCGCTATCTGAAACTGTGCTAAACAAACAGCAGGAACAAGAAAAAAGAATAAGAAAAGAATAGAAAAATTGTGTCTCATACTTATAATTTCGGCAAATTGCGTACTTTAGTACAACTTTATTTTTTTCGTTCCTGTTTTTTTGCTGGTTTTTCTTTTACCGCGCCGCCTTCGGTGTTGAGCAGAACAACATCCCGCAGCGGAATACTCTTTTTGCCGGCATCGGGAATCTCAACGGCAACCAGACCGGCAAGCAATTCGTGTCCTATAACTTTTCCTTCGCCTTCCGGCGTAGAAACGATTTTTCCCGCCAGCGGCATTTGTCTCAAGGACTCGGCGTAGTGGTCATATTCGTAGCGCAAACAGCACTTGAGCCGTCCGCAGCGTCCCGAAATCTTTGCGGGGTCAAGCGTTGCTTTCTGTAATTTTGCCATTTTCATTGAGACAGGCGGCATTTCGACAAGATACCAGTTGCAGCATACCTCTTTTCCGCAGTCGCCAAAGTCGGCAAGGAGTTTTGTTTCGTCGCGGACACCGATTTGCCGCATTTCGATTCGGGTTTGAAATTCCGAAGCGAGTGTTTTTACCAGTTCCCGAAAGTCCACGCGTCCGTCGGCAGTATAATAGACGATTAACCTTTCACCGCCGAAGATATGTTCGACCCTCACTAAATCCATTACGAGGTTCATCTTTTCGATAATGTTTCGACAGCGGACGAATTCGTCTTTTTCGACTTCCCGCAGTTGACGCTGCTGTAATTTATCTTCTTCGGACATTTGGCGGACAATTCGTCCTTCGGTTAGTTCGGTATTTAGACGGGCGAGTGTTTCAGCGGTTGCGTCGCAGAGCACAACGCCGCACTCTTGTCCGCGGTTTGTTTGGGCAATAATGTCAAATCCGTGCAGCAAGGGAAGGTTGTCAGGATATGTGAACACCCCCAAAAGCCGCATTGCCCCGTAACGTGTGATATATTTTGCCATTTTTCTCGCACGAAGATAAATTTTTACGCATTTTACCTGTTATTCCAAGCAGAGTCAAGTGAGGAAAACGGTTTATCTCGAAAGCAGTATGTAAAAGTGTCCCGCACTTAAGTTCAAAACCACAGTGTCAGTCGTCCGTCCAGCATATCCGGCAAACGGCGAAGCACCGTGTTCTCTATCTCCGAATCCAAATAACGGACACTGAAATGAGACGCTATTACCGCTTTGTTCTTGAATCTTTTCCGGCGGGCAACAATATCGTCCAAGTGAATGTGTCCATACTTTTTAATTCGGTCGCCCCGATGCCGATTTGCAACAAACGATAACTCCATTATCAGAATCTCCGCCTCGTACATTTCCGGTGCGGCATCCAAGCCCTGTGCCGTGCTGTCTCCAAGATACGCAACACGCGGATACCGAATCTCATTAGTGACTTCAACATCGGATAACCGCAAGTCCCGAATCTGTTCTCCCGACAATGAAAGATATTCTTTCTTCAACTTTTTTCGTCTTTCCCAAATAACATAACTGACCGACGGAATGGTATGAAAGGTCTCGGCAACTGTCACGACAAGTTCACGTGACAATTCAAACTCATCGCCGGGTCTAACCCCGACAAGTTCGCAAGGAAGCCGACCGTAATCCAAACGGGTATAAACATCGAGAAGACGGCGGACAGTACCAACTGACTGCTCCGGCAGAAAAATCACCGGCGGTTCCATCTTCATCATGCGTCTTCGGCAAACGTACGCAGGCAGCGCAAGCATGTGGTCCATGTGAGTATGCGAAATAAACCAGCGCGGCGTTCCCATGAAAGACCACGGCTGCGCACCAAGGTCAAAGCCGAGTTTCAATTCCGGGATACGCCAATACGTCTGCATCGCCGCCCGCGAAAATCCTTCGACTGTCAATCCATTGAGTGTCATTCTGCGGACTAACTGGTCAGTATATTCCTGAAGGAACGGTTCTTCTGCGTCTGTTTCTATGTCGTCTATTTCGTCTTGTCTCACTTGGAAAAAGGTAAAGGAAGAAGTGTTTTTATTTTTTCGATAATAACATCCGGCTCGGACATTCTGCCGGTACCGGTTTCGCCGCAACTCATTCGTCCGTCTTCGGGTCCGACGAAAACGAAACCGTCTTCCTGAAGTTGCCGGACATTGCGCTGCACAGATGGTTTGTTCCACATCACCGGATTCATCGCCGGCGCAAGAAGGATCGTGCCGTCAAAGGACAACAGCAAGGTGCTGACCAAATCATCGGCAATACCATTTGCCGCTTTGCCGATGATGTTCGCTGTTGCCGGTGCAATACAGAAAATTTTTGCCTCTCTGGCTAGTTCGATATGAGCGTGACTTTTGCCGGTATGAAATACGGAAGAGAAAACCGGTCCGCCGGATAGTGCTTCGAAAACGGCGGGCGTGACCAATTTCGCTGCCGCTTTTGTCATAACGACACTAACGCCGAAGCCATGTTTTCGCAATGAACTAACGATAGTTGCAGATTTATAAGCGGCAATCCCGCCGGTAACTCCTAGCAGTATTTCTGTCATGCGGCGTATTATAGCGAAAAATATGCAGTGCGTCAACTATTGAAAAATTTTGCACAAAATTCCGTTTTTCTGGAAAATTATTCTTGACTTTTTCACAGAAATGATTTACCATGAGTGGCGATATACTGTTTCCGAAACGTCATCTACAAGGGGATTTATATGGAAAAGACGTTTGTAAGATTAGGCAATTCGAAGGGGGGAAACGAAGGTTTCACTCTCGTTGAACTTCTCGTAGTTATCGCCATTATCGGCGTTCTAATCGCACTGCTGTTGCCTGCTGTGCAAGCCGCCCGCGAGGCAGCGAGAAGAATGACGTGTACCAACCAGCAGAAACAATGGACGCTCGCCTGCCACAATCATCACGATGTGCAGTTGTTCTTTCCATCTGCATCGTATCAAAAAATGGCGATAGCGTATCTCGAAAGTGAAGGTGTGGGCTACTTTCGCAACAGCGATATTACGCAGTCAACTGGCGATACACGGTGGTATGCCCGCACAATCGTTTCATGGTATGTACCGCTCATGCCGTACAACGAACTGTCGTCTCTTTACGAACATGTTAATGAATGCGTGAAGGATAGAGACCGCAATCCCGACAGCGAAGCGGCGACCACCCTTTCCGGCAAGCCGAATCCGTATATTACTGTGGTTCCCGGAATGATTTGTCCTTCGGCAAGCAGAACGAACCGCATGTCTGCCAATCCTCTTCCGCTTAATTCTTATCGTGCCTGCATGGGCGACCTTTGGACGAACACCTTTTCGCCTTATGCAAGAGGGGTTTTCGGTCGCGGCGATGTTTTCATTGCCGACATGTCTTCGATTACTGACGGAACCAGCAACACGATACTGATTTCAGAAACGGACATTGGACCTGGCAACGGTTTTGCGTCATTCAGAAAGGTACTCGGCGGTCTGGCATTGAGTGTTACAACGAAAACAGCGGCAGAGTGTATCGCCCGGCGCGGTCCTAATGGCGAATTAAACGGAACTGACGCACAGGTGGGACCCGGTTTAATGGGCGGCAGATGGGCGCAGGCATCGATGGCGAGGACCCTTTTCACAGCAACGCTTCCGCCGAATTCGCCGAATTGCAGCGCAACGACCAATACTGAAATCGGCTACAACGGTTCAGGTATTGTATCGGCATCGAGTCAGCACAGCGGCGGCGCAAATGTTGCGCTGGCGGACGGCAGCGTTAGGTTTATTTCGGAAACGATTAACTGCAAAACGGCTTCGATAGCGGAGCCGACAACGATAACTGCACCTAACAACATTGTAGGTGTTTGTGATTATACCGGAGAATCCCCCTACGGTGTATGGGGAGCATTGGGAAGCCGGGATGGCGGAGAAAGTACAACATTTTAGCGTAGGATTTCTAATCCTGCGCCGTTCTATAATAATTTTTTTACAAGGAATACAACAATGAAAACAAACTTCAAAGCATTTACGCTAGTTGAATTACTCGTTGTCATCGCTATCATCGGTGTACTGATTGCTTTGCTTCTTCCTGCGGTTCAAGCGGCAAGAGAGGCGGCGCGCCGTATGCAGTGCAACAACAAACTCAAACAAATCGTGCTGGGCTGTCATAATATGCACGATAGAGTTCTGCATTTTCCTTCTGCATACCGCAACAAGGAATTGGCTCTGGACTTAAACAAAAGTTCCGCCAACGGCAATAGTGCCAGGAACGAAATCGGCTGTCTCGCGCCGCTTCTTCCGTATCTGGAGCAGACCGCACTTTACGAAAAGGTCTATGAATGTGCCAAAGACAAAACCTGCCCGGCGTGGGACCCAGTGTATAATGCCGGTCCCGACAACGGAAAACCATCTCCGTACAGCGAGATGGTTGATGCGTTCCTGTGCCCTTCCGACCCCATTAAAAAAGGTACTGACTACGGAACTATAGCAAGCGACCCTGGTGTCTATAACGGAGTAAACAATTATCGCGGCTGTACCGGCGATGCCTGGCTCGGCTGGTCTTCCGGCGGTTCCCTTGACAGAGGTATTATTTGGGACGGAGAATGGTTTCTCGGCACTATGGAAAGCATAAAAGACGGCACAAGCAATACTGTATTCTATAGCGAAGTTGCAAAGGGACCCGGACGCGGTTTTGCGAATTTCAACCAGGTCAAAGGCGGAGTGGTATTGAATGTTAATACCCGCGAACAAGCCGTTTGTATGAGTTATCAGTCAGGCAAGACGCTGACGGCAACGGCAGCGAATCTGGCAAATGGTCGTGCCGGTCACCGCTGGGGCGGCTGGCATCCAACTTTCACTAACTTCCGTACCATTATGCCTCCGAACGGTCCCAGTTGTTCCAGCGGCGCGGACAACATCGAGCAGATTGCTATAACGGCTTCAAGTTATCACAGTGGCGGAGTGAATGTCGGAATGTGCGATGGTGCCGTCCGGTTTGTTTCGGATACTATCAATTGCCGCGACAACTCGGTTACAGAGCCGGTCGCTACGGGCGGCACTGCCCAGGTTGCTATTGATGCATGGAAAAAGATAATACGGGGTAAGTCGCCGTATGGCGTTTGGGGCGCACTCGGCAGTCACAATGGCGGCGAAAGTGTAACGCTTTAGTTTGTTTAAAAAGATACCACAAAGAGGCGGAGGCTTTAGCCCCCGCAAGACCATGAAAAACACATTATTTTATTTCGTATTGATTTTAGCGGCGGTGTCAATCTCCGGCTGCGGAAAACCCGCCGGTATGCCCAATTTGCAGTCATGTACCATTACGGTATTGGACGGCGGCGCACCCCTTGCCGATGCCCGTGTGATGATGAAAGATGAATCCAATGCTATGATGTTGGCTATCAACGGCATTACTGATTCTTCCGGTACGGCAAAGATGAAGACCACGTACACCGACTACGTCGGCAATGGTGTTCCTGCCGGAAAGTATAAAGTCATCATCGACAAAGAACCGGCAAATGTGCCGCCGCTGAAGGTTGACGACAGCATGGACACAAAGCAAGCCGAAGAGGCAATGAAAAAATGGAACGAAGAGTACGATAAAATCCGCATCGTTCCGATAAAGTTGACCTCGCTGACGGAGACACCGCTCACGCTGGAAGTGAACGGCGCAGTAGAACAGAAATTTGATATAGCGGAGTACAAGTAAGTATTGAGTGGCGAGTAGTGAGCAAGAAAACTCGCAACTCGTCACTTACTAAATCATGTCTCCGGCAAATTCCTTCTTGAGTAATTCGAGTCCTGTTTCGCCGTTTTCTTCATTCACCGTGATTTCAACCCGGCGTTCACTCGTGCTGATGACGTTTACGTTTATACCGCCGTCCGCCAGCGTCTTGAACATACGATATGCTATGCCGGTGTGAGAACGCAAGCCGGTTCCGCAAACGGATAAAATCGCTGTCTTCGGATTAATGAGAAGCACGCTGGCACTACCCCACTCTTTTGTCAGTTTTTCGATAACCTGCAAGGTCTTTTTTAATAATTCACGCGGCACAGTGAAAGTAATCATCGCTTGACAGTTTCGTCCGCAACTCTGAACTATCATATCGACCAGCACTCCGGCAGCGGCGATTTTTTCGAACATCTCCGCCGCTATACCGGGCTTATCCGGCAGTTCCGGCACCGTTATCCGCGCCTGAGTTTTATCAAGATTGATGTTCTCAATGAGTATATCTTCCATACCCGAAAGACGCGACATATCAACGTTTGCCGCCGAAGCATCAGCGGTCTTAACTGCCGTGCTGCTCGCCGTTTGCGGCAACTCCGGTGCTTTCTCCAATTCAAACGCGCTGTGTACAGCCCGCAGTGCTTCCGGTGCTTCGTCCAGCGAAACAAGAACAGAAATCTTCATCTCGCTCGTTGATATCATACTGATATTGATGCCCTTATTGGAAATCGCCCGAAACATTTTATGTGCAACGCCGCTCTGGTTCACCATTCCGAGACCGACAGCAGAAACCTTCGCAACATTTTCGGCATGGTCAATTCGTTCCGCACCGATGTCGTTCATTGCGGACTTCAAAACGTCCAGCGTTGCAGTTAAGTCCGGCATAGAAACCGTGAAAGAAATATCCGTCTTTCCGTCCACACTGATGTTCTGCACTATCATGTCGGTTGCGATTTTCGCTTCGGCAATTTTGGAAAACAGCCGCATTGCGTTGCCGGGCTTATCGGGAACACCGATGAGGGTCACGCGGGATTCGTTCTTCGCCAAAGCGCAGCCCGCTACGGGAGCATTGCTTTCCGGTTCGGAAATGATGAGCGAACCCGCGGTATCCGTGAAACTGCTTCGTACTTGAACAGCGACACCGAACTTCTTGGCGAATTCGATAGAGCGGCTGTGCATCACACCGGCACCGAGCGAAGCGAGTTCCAACATTTCGTCATAACTGATTTGCGAAACCTTCCTCGCTTCTGAAACAAGCCGCGGGTCGGTTGTATAGACACCGTCAACATCGGTATAGATATCGCATTGGTCAGCACCAAGTGCAGCGGCAAGTGCAACCGCCGACGTATCGCTTCCGCCGCGTCCGAGTGTAGTGATATTGTTTTCGTCATCGATACCTTGAAAGCCCGCTGCGATGACGATTTGTCCCGCATCAAGTGCTTTCCGTATCCGTTCATTTGAAATCGTTTTGATGCGC
>WRCR01000126.1 GCA_009783865.1 Planctomycetaceae bacterium
AAACTAACGTCACGAGAAATGAAATCGTACTCGACTAAAATACACCGAACGCCACTTATCGAACGGTGGAGCATCCTGATACAAACGCCAAAACTGACATAACACTTTCCGGCGAAAACCTTATACACTTTCACGGTGCAGATGCTGTTTTGTACAGTTTGTGTCCCTTTTGATTTTTGGAAATTTGCGATGTCTGATAATTTTTCTTATACGACATGTCCGCGTTGTAGTGCGCAGTTGCCTGCAAACACTGCTTTCTGTTCAAATTGCGGAACACCTCTGGCAAATCCGCAGAGCGGTTTTCATCCGCAGTATTATGGGGCTGAACCGATTAGAAATGTGCCGGCGGATTATCTTATATGGTCAATCATTTCAACACTTTGCTGTTGTTTGCCGCTTGGTATCGCCGCAATTATATTTTCCACTCAATGCAAGTCCGCCATTTCGGCAGGCGATTTGGCAACAGCCCAATCGAAGTCCAAAACGGCATTTATGCTCAATATTATCTCTCTGTTGCTTGGTTTGATTTTTAATGTCTTATATTGCGGGGCACTCCTTTTACCGACAATACATCCCGCGCGGGAAGCGGCTCGGCGCATGCAGTGTTCTAACAAAGTAAAGCAACTCACTATAGCAGTTCATAATTTTCATGATGTGCATCTTGGTCTTCCGCCGCTTTATACAACCGATGATGACGGCAAGCCGCTGCATAGTTGGCGGGCGTTTCTTTTGCCGTATGTTGAGCAATGTGCATTATACGATGACATGATTGTTGACAACTGTTTTACTGAACCGTGGGACAGTCCGCGTAATCTACGGTATCATGTCCACAACATATACCCTTATCACTGTCCGTCTTTATCTGTAATCAGTGATGATAACTGTAATTATGCCGCGATAGTCGGCGTTCTAACACACGTTCAAAAAATTGACGCGAAGGGGGGATTAGGAATAGGACCAAATTTCAATCACATTACAGACGGAATGAGTAACACGGCAATGATTGTCGAAACGAAACTGCCGTTTTGCTGGATGAACCCGACAACAGATATTTCGGCGGAAGAATTTTCGAAGGGCATTAACAACGGGGCTGTCGGCAGCAATCACGCAGGCGGCAGTCAAGTTGGAATGGCGGACGGCAGTGTCCGTTTTATCAGTAATACCTGCGACCCGATTATTCTGAAAGCACTGGCAACACCGGATGGACGTGAAAGCGTAACACTGGATTAGTTGTCTGCCTTACTCCTTACTGTACATTTTTTCCGGCTATTGGTACATATCCAACGGAGCGGGCGAGTTTATGTCCCTCTTCGGAGAGCAGCCAGCGAACAAACCGTTCCACTTTTTCTCCCGGATTCTTGCGGTTAACCAGCACGGTCTCATAAACCAGCGGATACTCGCCCGATGCTATCGTTTCGGTGGTTGGAAACGCGCCGTTCACTGCCATCACTCTGGTTCCGGGGTTAAAAACCATATAGCGGTCATAGTGGTAAATCGAATAAGCAATGCCAGTGGGATTTCCTTGCAGTTCCTCAAATATGCCGCTCATGGTGTCCATCCTTTTCGGTTTGAAATTCTCATGAACAGGAATATCCTTCATGACAAGCGTTTGCATAAGTTCTTCGCTGCCGGACTCCGCATTCCGAATAAAAGGTTTGATGACACCGCCGAATCCGCCGACATCTTTCCAATTCGGATACTTGCCGCTGAAAATACCCTGATATTGTTCCAACGTTAGATTTCGCACGGGATTGAGCCGGTTTTGTAAGAAGACGAAGGCATCTTTAGCAAAAGGAATTTGTACGAGTTCAACGCCCAACTTTTCGGCTTCGTTCATTTCCATTTTTGAAAGCCGGCGTGTCGAAAAGGTAATGTCCTTTTCCCCTTTGATGACCGCCAAGATTGCCTGATGCGTGTTGGAAAGTGTTATATGTTTTCCCGCTGCCGCCGGGGTGTGAGTAATTGTCGTCTGCAAGCATGCGGTGTCAATTCCTCCGCATCTTTCGGCAATGGCGCGAATGAAGGGATGTAAACTTAGCGAACCGTCCCTGCGGTCTACTTCCGCTTGCTTGATTTCAAGTTTCTTCAGTTCCATCGTTGCGTAAAACCGCCACGGTTCCCGTTCAGCATCGCGGGATTCTTTCAGCAATTCGTATGCCTTAAATCGGGGATAAGGCCAGACATGGATATAGCCAAAATCGGACGAGCCGGTAAACGGTTCGTCGCCGATAATCTGTGATTTTCGTTTGTTGTCTAGTGATAAGATATTATTGCTTGTCCCCGCAACAGAGAACGCACGTATTGCCCCGCTTCCTCCGTTCAAGTCGCTGGGTAAATTTTTGAGTGTTATTTTATCTATTGGTCCGCGGTGAACGTTGAGGACTTGAGGGAGCGTGGGAAAATCTGTGTGTGTTACGTTGTCTATTCGTCCTTGGTACTGTCCAATCTGTCTCTTTTGTTTCTCAATTTTTTGTTGGATGATTCCGACTATTTGCTCGTATGGGAAGAGATTTTCTTCTGCAAGTGCGTTCCAGTATTCCGCTTGTTTCTTTGGGTCAAGGTATTCAGGATATTGGCGGAATTCGTTCCATATTGTGTGCAGATATCCGGTGGTGTGCAGGTCGGTATATCTTTTGGCGATGGTGCTGTAATCCCCGCCGCGGATTTCTTTGTATTGGTCCAAGTCCGTTTGGAGAACTCCTCTTAAATAATCAGAATCCTCCCTGTTTTCCCATTCTTTGATGCTTTTTTCGAGTTCGCCAATAGATTGTTCGATTTCCTTTATTAAAAGCGGATGAATAACTCCGAACAGTTCGGCGCGGGTTTTCCAGTATTCGCGGTTTGCTTCCCGCAGTTTGGCATAGATGTCGAGATACTTCTGATGAAACTCCGGCGGCAGGTTGCCAAAGAATTCCTTGCGTGTTTCGGCATCCCATTGGGCGGGGTCGGTCGAAATCATACCGGCTTGAAGACGTTCTCCGAATGTTGTCGGCAGTTCTTTTGCCGATAGAATTCCGGTTACGAGAATGAATGACAATACGACTCCGGTTCCTCGAAGCAAGATGGACATGGACTCCTCCGGTGATTTGCATTGAAGCAGCAACACCGGTATTATTGCTTACTGCGAAGGGATTGTCAAGAATACGAAAAACCCGGGGATTGCGCGCCGGTTATTTTATTCCTTCACTTTCATATCCAGATGCGTTAATGCGGTATTGATTACAGCGGTATGATATTCGACACGCAATTCCAATTTGTCTTTGTGGCAGGTCTCAACTATCATCGTGTGACAATCGAAAAGGGCGGCACCTGAACGTGCCAAACTTCCAAGAACCGGCGGGCGGCGAAGATTCCACTTTCGTTCCGCGATGTCAATTTTCTTGTTGTTCACGTCGATGATTTTTTGGGCGAGTTTTTCTGCGGATTCACTCTTGCTGGGAGTATAAATGACAGAATTTCCAAGTGCCGGCTCCTCCTTTGCCTGCGAATAATTCTTGGATTCATGAAGGTCAATGATCCATTCGACCTTATATTCCCGTATCACGCGGAGAATCTCTTCTACCAGAATTTTGTTTTTACTTTCTTCTCTAATCTCTTTTCCGATTTCTTGGGGAAAGTCCCGATTCAGGTCAGTCCCGCCGTTTTGTACCATTCGGGTACTTGTTTGAATTGCCCGGCGATTCGCTTCCGGCAGCACCAATAAGGTTCCGCGTGAAATGGGGTATTTTACGGCTTTCGCTGCGGCACGTATCCCAGCCGTTTCGTTTCCGTGAACACCTCCAGTTATCATCAGCACAGGACCCGGCACTTCACTGCGGCGGACGTGCAAATCCGTCGCAAATTCCGTTCCCGCTGCTAATGTGATAATCTCGGTTTTCTCCGCTCCAAAGAGTATGGGAGAAAAAAGAAAAAGTACGACTACAAATTGAAACAAGTGAAAACGCATAAAACGAAAAGACATTTTAGCATCGGTGGTTGAAGGTTGACATTGCAAACTTGCTGTATTGTATCACATTTTATGGAAAAATAGAAGGTACAGTCCGATTGCAAGCCGGGCAGGCAGGTGTTATAATTCATTTTGAGTGAGTGTCGCGTTTCACCAATTTTTGCACAACCCTCAACACTGCGATATGTTAGAGTTTAGGGACACGTTCTTACACAAATTTGCCCACAAAATGACATGTTAGAAACACTTGACACCATTGATTGGAGTTCACTCGAACATGCTTATGGTTTTGCAAGCGATGTCCCCTGTCTGCTTCGAGACATCATTTGCGATTGCCGAGAACGACAAGACAGGGCTTTTTACGAACTGCATGGTAATGTTGTTCATCAGGGAACTATCTATGGGGCGACTCCGCATACCATTCCGTTTTTGGTAGAAATACTCAATGAACCGTCTATCACAGATGCTTATGTCAAGGAAGGTGTTGCCGGTTTATTAGCGGCAATTGCGGCGGGAAGAGGTTATTGTACATCAGTCACCGACCTCCAAAACAAAGATTATAAAAATGAAATAGACAGGCAATATGACATTACGGAAAAGGTGCGTATTGAGTCGTCGAAGATTTTTCCCATGCTGATTCCTTTTCTTGAAAACGAAGATTATTCGCTGCGGGAAATTATTGCCGAAGCAATTCCGTTTTATCCGGAACACTATGCGCTCGCGCTTCCGGCATTGGAACGGGCAGAGAGTGCCGAAACTGACGAAGTAGTCAAAGAATTGATGTGCGAAGCACTGGAATTTTCCCGACAAAACCCGGCAATATCATCGTTGGATATGCTCCTGAAAGAACTGAAAAAAGAACCGGGGACGCAGCGGTAATCCGCTAGGTCCCGGAGTGGAGAATAAATATGTACAAAACGAAATTTTACGCCAGAACATGGATATGTTGGGCAGGGGTCCTGCTTCTGGGTCCCATTGTCGCCGGCTGGCTCATCATGGGGTTATTGATTGTGCTGGGCATCGACAAACCGCCGCCCGAACAGGATGGAGTGCCGGACAGTGCCCTATTGATAATTGGCTTGCTTTGCACGCCTATGGTGTTTTCTCTCGTTTTTCAGGTGTATGCTCGGCAAACGCCCATTCTCAAGATGCATCGAGAAGGAATAAAAATTCGAGTGGTTTGGACTCCGATTTCGTCCAGTGGACTCGTGATGTATGTGCTGTGGCTTTTTCCACCACTCGCTTTTTTCATATATGCACTCGTCATGCTTTGGAGGTTGCTCTCGTTTCAGTTGTTCCGAATACGAACGTTTTATATACCGTGGGATGATACATTGGAGATAGCGAAAGAAAAAAATGCGTTCACAATTACCGCTTGGAATTACCGGGAGGAAAATACTTCGCAGGTATATGAATACATGTCTTTTTTCTACTGTGCTGATTCTTTCGGAACATCCATCCGCAAAGTAAGTGAGTCCATACAATTTTTTCTACATAATCCCGACTCCCGTGAATTCCTGCCGAATTGGCGGGATGAGGACACGATGTTTGGCAATAGTACGTTTGATTCTCGGTAGCGCAATCTTGCGTTCTCGGCTCGTTGTTCCGTCGTTGCACTGCACTCCTTTCCGCTTTTTTTGTGATATAATAATTCGATATGTCTTTGGAATTCACTCATCCGTATTATCTGATTGCCTTGCTCCTTGCAGTGTTTCTGCTCTGGGGCTTTCGCTATTCGCTCATTGATTTCACGAAAGCCCAACGCTGGATTTCGTTCCTGCTGCGTCTCGTCATTCTCTCCCTGCTCGTGTTCGCCATTGCCGGTCTGACACTGATGTCGCCCACCCATGAAAAAATGGTCGTCTTCCTGCTCGACCAAAGCCGAAGCATTGACGAAGCGGCAACGGAAAAAGCACTTGAGTTTATCAACGCCGCTCAAACCGCCTCTGGCAACACATCGTTCTTTGTTGTCCCCTTTGCCAGTTCGCCGATAGTAGAGACGGCAGGAAAGACGGCAGACGGCAGACAGCAGACAGCAGCAGACGCAAGCGATAAAGCAACACCTTCGCTGCCGTCTGCCGTCTGTAATCTGCCGTCCGAATGGCGGGAAGCAACCAACATTGCCGCTGCGTTGGAACCTGCTTTGGCGTTGATACCGCCGCGATATGTTCCGCATCTGGTCGTTTTGAGCGACGGCAACGAAACCAACGGCGATGTATTGAGTGCCGCTGTCCGAGGCGGAGTTGCTATTTCCACAGTGCCGCTGCCCGCCCCAACTGCCCCCGAAGTGCAGATGGCGGAAATCCGATTGCCCGCACAAGTCCGGCAGGGCGAACCGTTTAACCTCGATGTTGTCGTTCAAAGCAATATCGATACCGAAGGACTCATCACGTTATACAGCGGAGCGTTCAAAGTTGCCGAAGAAACGAAACCGCTCAAAATCGGTGAAAATGTTTTTCGTTTCCGGCAGACGGTCGAGGACCGGCGGCAGCAGGAATTCTCCGCAACGGTTGCTGCCGTTGAGGATACAATACTCGACAATAATGCTGCTGCCGGACTTGTTTTCGCCGGAGGCAAACCGCGAATCCTGTTGGTCGAAAGCGACCCGAAGACAGCCCGCGATTTGGTTTCCGCCCTGCGGGAACAGGACATCGAGACCGAAGTCCGCCCGCCGGAAGGAATGCCCCGAACACTTGACGAACTTGACCAGTTTGAAGCGGTGGTTTTGTCAAACGTTCCGGCAACGATGCTGACGATGCATCAGATGGATTTGGTGCGAACCTATTTGAGTGAACTCGGCGGCGGTTTCATTATGCTCGGCGGTGAACAATCTTTCGGACTGGGCGGGTATTACAAAACGCCGATTGAGGAAGTGCTGCCGGTGCGCAACGACTTTGAAAAGGAAAAAGAAACGCCGTCCCTTGCTATTTGTCTTGTCATCGACCGCAGCGGTTCAATGGGCGGGCAGAAGATTGAACTGGCGAAAGATGCCGCAAAAAGTGCTGTCGAATTGCTTTCACCACGCGATTTTGTTGCCGTCGTTGCCTTCGACCATGCAAGTTATGTGGTTGCCGCGATGCAAAGTGCCGCTTCGACGGGAGTTATAAAATCAGCAATTTCGACCATAGAAGCGGCTGGGGGAACGAACTTCTTCCCGCCCTTGAATGATGCTCACGAGCAACTCCGCCGCGCTTCTGCAAAACTGAAGCATGTCATCTTCTTGACCGATGGTTATCCAAACGAGCAGGGTGACTTTGAAAGTATGGTCCGGCAGATGGTGAACGACCAGATAACGTTTTCAACGGTCGGAGTCGGCGATGCGGACAACGAATTGCTCCAGCGTCTTGCCGATGCCGGAAAAGGGCGGCATTATTCCTGCGATGACCCGCAAGCGATACCGCAGATTTTCGCAAAGGAAACGATAACCGCGAGCAAGTCGGCGATTCACGAAATGCCGTTTGTACCGGTCATCATCACACCGACGGAAGTGCTTGCGGAGATTGACGTTGAATCGGCACCGCCGCTGCTCGGATTCGTTGTAACACGTCCTAAACCGACTTGTCAATTCATTCTTGCGACGGAAAACGGCGAACCGCTTTTGGTATGGTGGCGTTATGGTTTGGGAGTGTCCGCTGCGTTCACCAGTGATGCGAAAAACCGCTGGGGTGCGGAGTGGCTGACTTGGACGGGGTACTCGAAGTTTTGGGCGCAAGTCATTCGGCAGACAATGCGGAAGCCGGAGCAGCGCGGCGCAATGGTGGAATTGACGCAGCGTGCAGATGGTGTGCATCTGACAATGGACGTTGCCGATGATGCGGGGCGGTATATCAACGAAGCAGCGGGATGCATAACGGTGATACGTCCCGACTTGAGCAAAGCGGAAATCAATCTCAAGCCGACTGCTCCCGGACGTTATGAAGCGGAAATTCCAATGGACAAGCGGGGCGGTTATCATCTTCAGGCATCGCTTGGTCTCGGCGAAGTCAATGTTCTGAATCAGTCCCGCGGGGTGATGGTTGGTTATCCTGAAGAACTTCGTCTTCGTCCGGTGAATGAGGAACTGTTGCAGCGTCTTGCCGAATCAACGGGCGGTATTTACAATCCGGCACCTTCGGAGTTGTTTGCCGAGGATGCTAGCCAAAGTGCTTCTCGTGCAACACCTTTGCGTCCATATTTGTTTGCGGTTGCGGCGGGATTGTTCGTTTTTGACGTTTTGCTGCGGCGGGTGGATTTTGGAGGACGAAGGGCGCGCCGGCTTTAATTCGACAGTAATACGATAGTGTAATCATAGAACCGTTAAACCTCATTTTTTAACATAACAACCTCAGCAGCAACGGATGGTGTACGATGTCTAACCTCATTGCCTTATTAAACAGAAAGGTCATAAGTATTCCAGAGCATAATATTATTATTTATGGAAACTGGGTACACAAATATAAAGGTCAGAAAAATTGGGAAGGGCAGGCACTTTCAGAAGAACCTATGGTAGCAATTTCTTTTTTGGAATGTGATAACCAAATAGAATGGGGCAGGTCTGAAAGAAATAGTAATAAAGGCCTTGGTATTGAAATAAACATTCATAAATGTGACAACACTGGATTGGATGTTCGTTTTGTTCATACTTTTAATCATGGGTATTCTCATCACCGTTCAGAAATTGAAAATGAAAATTATTTTCCATCTATTTTTACTGGAAATACAACAGCAGGAAAAATATCATTGTTTTGTGATTTTGAGGGAAATCCAAAACTGAAACTGTATTGTTTATTTATTCCATCGAAGATAACAAAAATTGTGCGGAACGGAATTTGGCATATAAAAAGAGAATACTTACATTTGATTGATGATGGTTTTATTGATATATTTCAATATGGAAGAAAAGGTATCATTAGCAAATATGAAAAGTGACCGGATTATCCCAGTCGGTTGATACGTTTTGCCTCCGCTTTCGTCATTTGTTGTTGCGCAATCTTACGCTTGCGGCTCTGTTTTCGGCATCACTTTTCGTGCAGCCGCGAAAAGTCGTAATCGTTGGGGTTAGCAACTTTTGCAAGTTCCTTGAATTCGGCAACGGCTTTTGCCATTCTTGCTGAATCGTAGGCGCGTTTCTCCTCACGGGTCATGTGCTTCGTTTCTTCGTAGTGACGGCGGCGAATCTCGCGGACTCTTTCGACTGCATCATGGGGTAACTCACCGTATGATAGATTCATTTTCCATAAACTTTTCCTCCTGTTATAAACTCTGGGGTTGCAATGTAGATACTACCGTGGTGTTCAACGGCATTAACGGCGTTGACTCGGATCACCGTTTTCTCGTTAGCGAGATGTCTCATGTTCCAAGTGATAACTCAAACTGTAAAAGAATTTGGCAAAAAATTACGCAACTCCTTGTGTAACAAGAAGTTGAATATAAACAAAAAAGGAGTAATTTTTGTCGTTTCCTCTGCATAGCCAAACGGCTTGAAACACGAAAAAGCCCTGTTTTTTAAGTGAAAATAGGGGAAATGCGAGTTTGACACAGTTAACCATTTTACAGTTTGAGTAAAGTTCCTCTATTGAAAAGTGTGAAAAAAAATGAAATCAACGGTTTATTTACCGAACTGGCTTTGCAGTTCGCGGAGAAGTTTTTTAATATACTGTTTGCCGAGTTTATCCCGGAGCATTTCCACCGCCATCTTCACGAGGTCTTCGACAAACCCTTCACGGAAGTG
>WRCR01000127.1 GCA_009783865.1 Planctomycetaceae bacterium
ACAAGGAGAGTCAAAATGACGGTACAGGAATTTGAAGTAATTCTGAACGAATTGACGGAAGCGCGGGACGCGCTCAACAAACTTCAGCTTGATTTGCAGACGGCGAAGGCAGAAAGGTATCTTTCGGTGAAGCAGCACCCTGCAAAATACGGGCTTGAGAAGGCGACCGAGAATACCATTGAGGCGGTAATCAATACGAGTGCGGACATACTGGAGCAGGAGAACGCTGTTATCGCGGCGAAGCGTCGGCAGGGGGAATGTTTCGCAAAGTACGACCTTGCAAAATACGAGTTGGATCTGGCGAAGTTGAATCAAGTGACGGAGTAAAAAAACAATGGATAGCAAAGATTTTTTTAGTGTTTTCGCGGCAACAGCAGTTGTGACGATTGCCATGATTTCTGTATATGCTGCGCTATTTGCGGTGCCGGCAGCAGCGGTGCTTTTTGTGCTTCGGCTATTTGGGATAGTTTAACCGCTGGACTTGAATATGTTCAACACAACAAACAATTACAACACAACCAATAACAATTACTACATTCCCGCAGACCTCAACGCCGACACCGCCAGAGCAATAGGAATCGGCATGGGAATCGGCATGGGAGAGGATGTATGGAGCAGCCACAAGGACGAAATACTTGAGGCATCAAAGGTGTCCTCAAAGGAAGCCGTGAAAGATGCGATGCTGGTATTGATGGACGAGGTTCTTACAAAGATGGAAGAACGGCAGAAGCAAACAGGAAGTTGCTTGGAATAGTACAGAATAATGACGCAGCAGAACACGAAACAGCAGGGTGAGCGGCACCGCGAATTAGTAGCGAGGCGGAGTCGGGAGAAGTCCGCCAGCGTGCGTGAGATTGCGCCCTTGCCGCCTATCCGCAATCCGCAGCGGCGAATCAAGGCGCGGACTGACCTGCAGTTCTTTCTCAAAGAGTATTTTCCGAACAAGTTTAATCTTGATTGGTCTTCTTATCACGCCGAAGTCATCAAAAAACTTCAGAAGATATTTATCGAAGTCGACGGAAATAAATTGGCAATAGCGATGCCTCGCGGAAGTGGAAAAACATCCATCGTTGCCGCATCAGCGATTTGGGCTTTGCTTTTTGGGCATTGCCGCTATCTGATTATTTTCGGCGCGTCGAAGTCGGCGGCAAACGGCATCATCAAAATAATCAAATCCGACCTTGAGAATAACGCCGCGCTGCTTGAGGATTTCCCTGAAGGGGTATATCCGTTTGTCAAACTTGGCGGGCAGGCGCTCCGGGCAAGGGGTCAGCTTTATCTCGGCGAGAAGACCGAAGTCGAATGGAAGCCCGACAGCATAACATTCGGCAAAATAGCCGGTTCGCTTTCAAGCGGGGCGATGGTAGTTACGGCGGGCATCGAGGGCGCGTTCCGCGGAAAACTCAAAGCGATGCCGGACGGTTCTTTGGCAAGACCCGATGGGATAATTTTCGACGACGTGCAGACGGATGCATCGGCGCGAAACCCTGACCGGGTGACGAAACTTGAAAGCATTATTAACGGTTCGGCGGCGGGACTGGTTGGTCCCGGCGAGGAGTTAACGATGGTGATGGCCTGCACGGTGATACAGCAGAATGATTTGTCGGACAGGTTTCTGGATCGCGAAAACTATTCGCAGTGGCATGGGCTGCGGTACAAGATGATAGAGCAGATGCCGGCGAATCTTGACTTGTGGTTAGAGTACAAGGAAATCCGCAAGAATGATGCGGTAGCGGCAACGATGTTTTACAAGCACAACCGCAAGAAGATGCAGGAAGGTGCTGTTGTTGCATGGAAGGATAATTTCAGTCCGTCTTGTATTGATGCTTTGCAGTTTGCAATGAACAAGTGGGCGGACAATTACGAATCGTTCATGTCGGAGTACCAGAATGACCCGCTGCGGCTGACCGGAGATGCGTTGGTGACGGAGGCGAAGGTTATCCGCAGCCGTCTTAACGGGCTGGAAGAACATACGCTTCCGCGCGAGGCGGCGACGCTGACGGCATTTATCGATGTGCATTATGACGTTCTGTATTATGCCGTTGCCGGCTTTGCAGATGACTTTACCGGATATATCATTGATTACGGAACTTACCCGAAACAGCGGCGCAGGTATTTCAGAAAAAGCGACAGCGGGCTTATAACGCTTTGCAGGGACGAGGACATGATAATGACCGGCGGGCGGAAGCAGGTTCCGACGGGAATCATCATCGACGGTGTTGCGGCGCTAATTAAGGACTTGCTTGCGGCGTGCTGGTATGTTGACGGTGATGCCGACGGGACGGAGCATCCTGTTATCAGTAAGATACTCATCGACAGCGGCGGCGCGCCGGAGATTGCGGAGGGCGCGATTCGTATTGCCTGCGGGAGGACTAATGTTGTTATGCCGTCGAAGGGTGTGAGCATAAGGGCTGTTGGACAGCCGATGGCGCAGTGGAAGCGCAAGCCGGGACGCAAATTCGGCAATAGGTGGATCGAGGACAAGCCGCAGAACCGCACCCGGATGTATTTTGTAGATGTGAATTACTGGAAGGAGCAGGTGCATAAGGTCTTTTCGGAAACGCCCGGCAACAGAGGCGGCATGACGTTATGGGGGCGGGACCCGGAGCAGCACCGTTTGTTTTCGGAGCATTTGAATTCGGAGATTCCTAAAGCGTCGAGGTCGGACGAGCGGGAAGTGAATGAATGGCAGTTGATACCGAACAGGGATAACCATTTTTTCGACTGCGCGGTTGGTGTGATGGCGGCGGCGAGTATCTGCGGGGTACGTGAACACTGGCAGGAGAAGCCGGTGGAGAAAGAGATAATCAATCTGGCGAAGGCGTGGGGTAAAAGATGAGTAATTCAAAAAACGAAAGACGGGACTGCCGGGATTGTCAGAACTATGCGGAGACGGATGGCGTATTCAATAATCCTGTCTGTCTTCATTGGGATAGTCCGCTGACAAGTTTGAATGACCGGCGGGATGAGCGGCGTTTTATTCCCTGCGGGGATTTTAACCTTGCAGAGGACGAAACAAAGTATATCAAAACGGGGAGCGGTACAGATGCCTGACGAAACAGTGGACGAAAAGCCGGAGGACAAGGATACTCTTGAGCAGATGATAATTGAGAATGCCGGTACGTCGAAGAGCGTTTCGGTGGACGGTATGAGCGTAAACAACCGCGACATCAGCGAATTGATAGCAGCGGACAAATACCTCCGGCAGAAAAAAGCGGCGGAGAGCGGCAAACTTCCGATTCGGTTATTTAAGATTGAAAGGGGCGGGGAATGACACAGTGTAAAATCGGAAAATGTATATTGCGGAACGGCACAGAATACTGGTTTATTTACAGGGAGTTTCGGGTCTGGTTCGGATATGTTGTCGTGAGAGAATACTTTTGTGAGTATATCAATGCGCGCGGAAGATGGGGGAAAACCCCACAATATGCAACGCTTTATCACAGTGAAGAGACAGTAAAAAAGATAATAGAAGAAATTAACAAAATCGAGGGTTCGAAGCCGGACAGATACATCTACTGAAATGCTGAAGTTTATTAAATCGATATTTAAGGGCAAAGAAAAAAGGCAGTTGAACAGCCGGTATGATGCTGCGAAGACGACGCGGCACAATGCGGCGCATTGGTCGGCGGCTGACGATTTATCGGCGGATGCGGCGATGTCGCCGGATGTGCGGCGTGTTATCCGCAATCGGGCGCGGTATGAAGTTGCCAATAATTCTTATGCAAGGGGGCTGGTTCTAACGCTTGCCGAGTTCGGCATCGGGACCGGACCGCGTCTGATGCTGCTGACAAAAGACAGGGACTACAACTCGCAGGTTGAGCAGGAGTTTGCCGTTTGGTCGGAGGCGGTTAACCTCGGCGAGAAGTTAAAGACCTTGCGGCAGGCGAAGGCGGTGGATGGTGAGGCGTTTGCGGTTATTGTCAGTAACCCGAAGGTGAATCACGATGTTAAACTTGACTTGCGTCTTGTGGAAGCAGACCGGGTTGCATCGCCGTATCCGAATCTCCTGCAAGTGGTTGACGGTATAAATTTCGACAGATACGGAAACGTTCTGTCGTATGATATTCTTAATGAGCATCCGGGCGGCGGAACGGGTTGGAAAGGGACTTGCAGAACAATTTCGGCGGATTTTGTGCTGCATTGGTATCGGCAGGACAGGCCGGAGCAAAGCAGGGGCATATCAGAACTGCTGCCGTCGCTTTCGCTTTTCGGCGAGTTGCGGCGGTACACGGAAGCAGTAATATCGGCGGCGGAGACGGCGGCGGACTTTGCGGCGGTGATACACTCGACGCTGCCGGACGCTGAACTTTCGCCGATGGACATCACCGAGACAGTTCCGATAGCAAAAGGACTAATGGCTGTACTTCCTGATGGGCGAAACATAACGCAGCTCAAGGCGGAGCAGCCGACGACGACGTATCAGATGTTCAAGCGTGAAATCTTAACCGAAATCGGCAGATGCCTACAGATGCCTGCCAATATAATTTTCGGGGATTCGTCTGAATACAACTATGCTTCCGGGCGGCTTGACCATCAGACGTTTTTTAAGAGCATCAAAGGCGAGCAGTCGCATTGCGAAAAAGTGATACTGTTTCCGATTTTGGAATCATGGTATCGCGCGGCGGTCCGGGCCGGTGTGATAGAGGACAGGAGCATTCGCAACATCGGTTCGCAGTTTGCAAGATTTTACTGGGACGGCGTGGAACACGTTGACCCGCTGAAAGAGGCTAATGCCGCTGCGGCTTTCATTAACGCCAGAGTATCGAATCTGTCGATAGAATGCGCCCGCAAGGGGCTGGACTGGGAAGACGTTCTGCTGCAGAGGGCAAGAGAATTGCAGCGGATGAAGGAACTGGGAATTGATGACACTCCGCAAAAAACTGACGAAAAAACCGGCGGCGAAGATAAAAAAGAGGAAGAAGCGAAATGATATGACAGCAAAATAAAAAAGAAGGTGCCCTGATGCTGTGTGTAGCAGCAGCAGGGCGCGGAGATGTTGATTTTATTGTGGAATGTCCGGCTTTGTTTCGGCTGGACACTGAATTTTATTGTTAACACGATTACGTTAGCAAAGGAGTCAAAAATGGTTTCAGAAAGAAAGCCCGCTGCAAAGGTGCAGGAATTTAATCATGTGCAGCTCAACGGTATTCCGGCGAATATTGTGTTTGCGGAAGACGAAAGTAAAAAACTGCCGGTGTTTAATCTCGTTGCCTATACCGGCGGTGCGGTAAATGCCGGCTGGGGTGTGCCGGTTATTATCGACCTTGCCGGTTTCAAGGTACCGAAACAGAAGATCCCTGTCCGGCTGAATCATGACAGAGATAAAGGAGTAGGACATACAGAAAGCATCGCAATCAAAGACGGCAATGTAGTATGTGAAGGTGTATTCAGCCGCGAGACGGAATATGCGCGCGATGTTATTTCGGCGGCGAGGAATGGATTTCCATGGCAGGTGTCTGTCGGTTGTCCGATACAGAAAGCCGAATTTATCGACGAGGGGGTGAGCGTCACAGTGAACGGTAAAACGTTCAAGGGGAAATGCTGCGTCCTGCGTCAGGTAATACTAAAGGAAGTATCTTTTGTTGATCTCGGAGCGGACTCCGAAACGTCGGCAGAAGTTAAATTAAGTTTTATCCCTAACCAAGAGGAGAATGAGATGCCAAAGATGATTGGTAGAGAAGACGTAAGCAGCACAGACGATGCGAATGTGTTGTTTCAATCGCAAGAAACGCAGACGCAGCCCGGCGGTGAGACCGCTCAACTTGAACACGGTAAAACCGGTCCGCTGACCGCCGGTGCTGCACCTGATGCCCGCTTGTCAGCGGAGCAGCACTTGGCCGAGAGGCGGCGCATCGATGCGATAACGCATTACGGCGGGGGCAGAAATCCGGAACTCGAAGCGATGGCAATCGCAGAGGGCTGGGACCTCGTTAGATTCAAGAACGAATATAATGCTGCTCTGATGCCGTCCGGTGCGGATATTCCGAAGGCGGGCGACAGCGGTAAATCGCTTAACGCGCAGACGCTTGAAGTGATTGCGCTTCGGGCAGGGGGCATTAGCGAAGCGTTTCTCGAGAAACACTACAAGCCGGAAATGCTCGAATTTGCTGACCAGTATCACGGCGCAGGGCTTATTGAGTTTGTGGAACTTGCCTGTCCGAACAGGCATTTGCCGAGGTATCAGCGCAGTCCGCAGGACTGGCTCCGCGCTGCTTTTTCGTCAATGACTCTGCCGCAAATCATGTCGAACGTTGTGAACAAGGTTCTGCTTGAGTCGTTTCACTCTGTTGACGACCAGTGGCGCAAACTGGTATCTTTCGGCTCGCCGAATGATTTCAAGAAATACAACAAGTACCGCATGACCAGCGATTTCAAGTTTCTGCGGGTTGCCCCGGACGGCGAAATAAAGCATGGGCAGGTCGGCGAAGAGGCGTTTGAAAACAAAGTTGATACCTACGGCATCATGTTTTCGCTGACCCGCACCGATATTATCAACGATGACCTTAGCGCGCTGACTTCGATTCCGAAGAACATCGGCATGGGTGCCGCATACGCTGTCAACGATGCCGTCTGGGATATAATCGCGGGGAACCCGGCGATGTCTGACGGCAAGGCGTTCTTTCATGCTGACCACAAAAATCTGCTGACCGGCAAGAACTTGGACAAAGCGGGTTTCAAGGCTGCGATGTTGCAGTTTGCGGCGCAGGAATATGCAAAGGGCAGACCGCTCAACATGCAGCCGAAGTGCCTTGCTGTTCCGTATGCACTTAAATACGATGCGCATGAGCTGCTCTCGGTCAACAGCATCGAGGTTGCGGATAAGCCGGCAACGACGGTGACCCGGAATCCGTTTTTCCAAGTTGTTGATGTTGTGGCATCAATGGAACTGCAAATGGCCGGCCGCACCGGTGCGTCTGATACCACTTGGTATTTGTTTGCGGACCCGAGCCGGCTGTCGGCGTTTGAGGTTGCGTTCCTGAACGGGAAGCAGCGTCCGACAGTTGAAAGTGCTGATGCGGACTTCAACACGCTGGGAATTCAGTTCAGAGGCTACATGGACTTCGGTGTTGCCGCGCAGGACTACAGAGCCGCCTTAAAAGTCACGGCTTGATAAAAAGTTGCCCCGAACATTGTAACAAGCAACTTCGGGGCGCGGACAGAGTGTTAAACAAGAACACTTGTCAGAAGGATTATACACTCTCCTTCAGAAACGGCAAGTGCAGTTTAGGAGGAGAAAGAATGAGTTGGCTTGGATTTTTGAAAGGACTTTTTGAGATGAACCTAAACCTTTTGCCTAACTGGAATATTGTGCTGTTTGGAATATACAGACCAACAAACAATTTTTACAATCTTGACAAGTCCGATGTTCTTGCGATGGCGCAGGAACAGAACAGAGCGTTAACTCCGCCGGAAGATAAAAAACAACCGGCGGACAAAGAGAGTATCGGCTGTGATGCCGGTGAAACAACAACTAACAAGGAGAATTAAAATGAATGCAAGATTTGTACAAGACGGAAACGCGATTGACTACACGCCGTCGGCGGCAGTTGCTGCCGGACAAGTGGTCACGGCTGGTAAAATTATCGGCATTGCGAAGCGGGATATAAGAGCAAACGAATTGGGTGCGCTGCACTTAGTCGGTGTGTACGATATTGTCAAAGCAGCCGGTGCTGTAACGCTTGGTGCAGAAGTGTACTGGGACGCAACCGCAACGAATGCAACGACTACGGCAAGCACTAATGCTCTTATCGGTATTGCGGTTGCCGCTGCCGCCAGCGGTGACGAGACCGTGCGGGTGCGTATCGGAAAATAACAGCCGCGTCCTGATAAACGGGCGAAAAGGGGGTAATCTGCTTGTCAGTTACCCCTGCCTACGGGCGCATGATTTACCCTTTTTTGAGATACTTTTTTTACCATGCAAAAATTTTACCCTGATATACGCCGATATGTCCTGCTCATAGCGACTGCGGTGCTTGTTTTACTTGCCTTCTATTTTCAGACGGCGAAAGACGATATGTACCGAATGCTTTTGCAGGAAAAATTTGCATCGATTCGATATGATGCCGACTTCGCTTGCAGTACGTTTGACTATCTAGTTCAGCGTGACAACAAGTGGGACGTTCAAAAATATCAGGATACGCTGATATTTCTTGCCTCAAAGATTGACGCAACCTCAAAGTGCTACGGCGAGTTGTTTGACGAGCAGTTTAATTCGATTTCGAAACGGTCGCCGGTTTTTCCCAATAAGACCTTTGACCCGAAAGAATACCCAGATCTGATGTTCTTGATGCAGTCGGAGAACACCGGAGACTATACCGTGATGTTCGACCCGCAGGTTGTTCCGGCGCACGAGTTGCATTTGCACTGGCGGTGGATTCCTACTGACAAGGAAATTGAAAACCGGCTGCTTCTCATCGTCGGCTGCACGAAGTATTCCGTCAATACAAAAATAACAGATAAGTTTATCAACAGCACTGTTGCTTTGTTTTTAATATCGTCAGTTTTTGTCATCGGCAGCATAATGATGCTGTCGGTGCGCAGCCGCAGAACAGGGGACAATCGTGCCGGGTAAGGAATTTTTGTTTATCGGTTTTGTTTTAATGGCGATTTTCGGTGCCTGCGTCAAGTGGGTGAATTCGTTAAAGACCGCTCCGTCGACTTGGTCGGTACTTATAACTGATGTTTTCACGGCAGCCTTTATCGGCTGCGTTGTCGGAAATATAAATGAGTGGCTGCAGTACGATAGACACATGGCATACGCAGTTGCAGGCATGTCGGGGCATTGGGGGACGAAGAGCATCGGCACATTACAGGCATACGTGATGAAGCGTGCCGGAATAGATATTACAGTCAATGAAAGCAATGTAGAGGAAGACATCACTGTAATCAATGAACGACTCAATAAATTAGAAACCACACTTGAAAAGAAAGAGAACGACGAATGACACTTATCAGCAACCTTTGGACTATCATTTGGAAGGCGCCGCAAATCATCGGCATCATCAGGGCGATTATAGACATCACCGGCAGCGAAACGTTTCAGAAAATCCTTGAGTTCATTCAGGATATTCTCAAACTCGAACCGCTTCCGCCCAATCCTGACAAGGAGAGCGAGCCCGACAAACAGCGTCTTCTTGAGCGGCTGAAAAAACGCATCGGGTTATCGATGTTGAAAATGGACGAAGGGGATTACATGGTATTTCAGGATTTTCAAACAATGAAAAATTCCGACATACAACAGGCGTAAGAAAAAATAAGAAGTTGCCCTGATGCTGCTACAACAGCAGCAGGGCGCGGATAGTGTTGGTTTTTGGAGAGAAACACTTGCCGCATGAGAGATATTGTAGTGTCTCTTTTGAAAAAGGCAAGTACACCTTTTTTGAAGGAGAGAAGAATGCTTGTTATTGGATTAGCAAGTTTTGGGTTAGGATTATTTCAGGTGTTTTTTATGTTAAGTTGTCGCCCGCAAATATATTTTATGCCGTTATCAGGCAATACGGCAAAAGAAGAACTCGAAGCGATACTTGACGAATTACGGACGAAAGGAAATGTAAAAGTGATAGCGAAAGATACTGACATAACGGTGCCGGAAAACTTTCCGGAGATGACCGTTGAAGAGAAAAAAGAAA
>WRCR01000128.1 GCA_009783865.1 Planctomycetaceae bacterium
CATTGTACGCCCCAAGAACATTGTAACGCTGGCGACCACTCGGTGTGCGCATTAACACACGAAACTTGCACCAAAGATACCGCACTGTGCAGAGGCTAACGTGTTTGACGATGTACAGTTACAATTGCTGTTGGGCGGTACGGACATTGCGGCGACCGGATGGTCAGAAGGGAACGTGTAGTCCCGCAATGGCTGCAGAGCTAGCGGATCACCTCTGGACTATCAGAGAATGGCTAAAAATGCCCGTCTGTAAATTGGAGTATACTACATGGCAGAAGTATTGGATTACAATGTTCGCTGCTGCTGTTAGACCGCGGATTTTGCAAGAGGTTTGGAATTGAGTCGAGTTATCGTCAATCGCATCAATGCAGAATACGGACTTCGACGAGAAGTCCGTTGCTGCGGTTATTTTATTTTGCGATGAGTATGTTATTGCGAAATTTATGGATTGATTTTGAACGTGAGGTTGTTATGCGCGGTAAAGTGAAAAAGCAAAAGACGAGTGAGTATTACGGTCTTGATAATTTTCAGAACGATTTGGTGAAATTATTTGCCGAATCAATACCGATTTTAACTGCATGCAATTCCACGAGTACACTGTAAAATAAGGAACATAATGGGGTTTTACAAACTACTGAATTTTCAAAAGCAGAACCGCCCGCTAAACTGGTACCGGCTAACTAACATACCTGTCCCGCAGATATTTCACGTAGTCGGCATCTTCTTGCAATACCGAAATCGCTTTATCCCAAAATCCGCAGACGAACCGTTTGTTTTCCTTTTCCGTTATCACCATTTTCCATAATTCATGCAGGTTTTTACTCGCATTAGCGTCAAGCACGTTCAGCAGTCCCGGACTATATTGCAGATGTTCACGCTGAACCGTCAGCAATTTTTCGTTATCAGAATGAATCAAATGCACGATGCGGTAGTCCTCTACGTTGACATCGCTCAAAAATATCGGAGTCGTTTCTTTTGCCAGTAAAGTCATGCGGAGCAACTGATAAAACGGTTCATATGAACAGTCGGACAACCCAAGATACGGACATCCCGTATGTCCGATGTCTTTCAGTTTTTCAAAACGGAAAGGAAATTCCTCGTCCTGATATCGAATAAGTATATCGGAGTACCGCCACAGACGCTGCATTCCGCTCAAGCCGGCGAAATAACATATTTCCCTTCTGTTGTATTTTTTTTCTGTGAACTTCCATTCGATAAGAATCTGCGTGACTTTCCCGTCAATTTCCGCAAGAAGGAAAGCGTCAAAGCAAGTTCGGTATATTCCTCTGCCGCTGTTGCAGACCTCATTGATAGGTGAATTTTTCGGTCCTATCCATTCAAAGACGATAGGTCCGCGGTCGTCGTAAATTTCGCCGCCTACATTCGCACCGGTCGGAAAAGGAATAACTCTTTCAATTTTCAAATCGAAGCAGCGGAAGAAAGCGAAAATCTCTTCCTGATGCAAATTGAGGTATCCGAGTACATTGAGACACGCCGCTGCCGAACTGCCGGGACTCTCAATGTTGCTGTGCAGAATAACCGAAGATGATATAGTGTCTTTGACGGATTTATCATACAACTGCGGATGGGACTCTACAAACTGTGTCTGGTATTCTTTTGATGTCTTCTTCATTATTCCTGTTATAAATATGAGGCATATTATAAGGACTGAAGGAAGGCAGAACACAATACACCACTGCTTATGTCCTATCTCACAACGATTCTGTAAAAGAAAAAATGGGGAACGTTACATTGGTCCAAGCGGATTTCCCATTCACACCACTGAATTAACTGCACAAAAGGGGCAGCAAGATATGCAGTACATATCCCGAAACCCGCAAGTTGTTTCTTATAACGTCCCCTGGTCAGGGAACGCAATAATTTGAAACAACCCATGTGCTGCTTCTACCGGCAAAAAAACCTGCCGGATGGTGTTAGAAGTGCCGGACCAAAACTTGCGTACAAACGAAAACTGTGTTATTTTATCATGCCAGAACGGAAATGCCAGCGGGCGAAATTTATAAAATAAATTTGCTCAAGTCCTCGTCTTTGCTGACATCTTCGATTCTGGAACGGACGTACTCCGCATCAATCACGACCTTGCTTTTCGGATTGTCCGGCGCATTGAAACTCAACTCTTCAAGAAGGTGTTCCATTATCGTATAGAGCCGGCGCGCACCGATGTTCTGCGTCTGCTGATTCACCTTGAACGCATACTCCGCAAGCATATCGATTCCATCGTCTTCAAAGACGAGTTCAACATCTTCGGTCTGCATCAATGCCTGATATTGTTTCGTCAGCGAACCGTCCGGCTCGGTCAATATCCGAACAAAATCCTCTTTGTTCAAACCGGTCAATTCGACTCGAATCGGAAAGCGTCCCTGCAGTTCCGGCATTAATTCGCTCGGTTTGGAACGATGAAACGCACCCGCTGCGATAAACAAAACATGGTCGGTTTTAACATAACCGTACTTCGTCTGAACGGTAGTGCCTTCAACTATCGGCAGTAAATCCCGCTGAACGCCTTGCCGCGAAACATCTGCGCCGTGCTGTTTTTCGCTGGCAACGATTTTGTCAATTTCGTCAATGAAAATAATACCGAGATTTTCCGCTAATTCGATTGCTGCCGCCTGCGTCTTTTCTTTGTTAATCAGCATGTCACATTCCTGTTCGATGATATAATCACGTGCTTCCTTGACGGTCATCATCCTCTTTGTTTTACTGACAGGGGCAATCATTTCAAGTGTTTCCTGCAAGTCTTTTTCCATAGAATCCATGCCGGGCAAGTTGGTCATAACCATCGGCACCGCTTTTGTTGCCGTTGTGAATGTTACGGTTCTGCCATCCATTAAGCCCTCGCGGAGCATTTCACGAATCTTTTCCCGATTCCGCTGATGCTTTAAGAAAGCAACCGTTCTGTCGCCCGAAACGGCATCGTAATCATCTGTGCTTGTTTCATTGTCTCTTAAATCAACTTCTTTGGAAGGCGAGAGAAGCATATCTACCAGCCGGTCTTCGGCGCGCTGTACTGCTTCTTGCCGTACTCTTTCACGTTCGCTGGAACGGATTATGCCGAGCGCATTTTCGACGAGTTCACGAATCATGCTTTCGACATCGCGTCCGTAATAACCGACTTCGGTATATTTTGTTGCTTCGACTTTGATGAACGGCGCACCGGTCAGGGTTGCTAGCCGGCGTGCGATTTCGGTTTTTCCAACGCCGGTGGGACCTATCATCATTATATTTTTCGGCGAGATTTCTTTCCGCATTGGTTCTTCAACGCGCTGCCGCCGCCAGCGGTTCCTGACTGCTACTGCTACGCTTCGTTTGGCATTGTGCTGTCCGACAATATGTTTATCCAGTTCTGCTGTTATTTCCCGCGGTGTTAGTTCCATCGAAGTATCTCTTGAGTTGACAATATAAACCAACAATTACTATTATTCTATGGTATAATGGTAAACTGTCAATTCATTGCCTTTCGATTGCAGGATACCTGCAAGTGTTAGTTTTTGTTAAACCCGAGTAAATGGAGAGTTTTTCTGGGCGAATAGTGAAAGTTTTCGGCAATTTCTCGAAGCGATTCGCCCTCACGCTGCACCAATCGCAACAAAGATAATGCCGCATTCGTCAACTCAATAAAAGGATGACTCACACTAGAATGCTTCAGATAATGTCGATCTTCGTCCCACCATCGGTCTTTCACAAAATGCAAACAATTCTCCACCTGCCAGTGATTGCGTACCAATTTCTGCAAATCCCCCCAGACGCACCTCGTCCGGATCCAAACTCGTCAAGAAATAACGGACATCGTCTTGTCGCCATGAACGGAATCATTCATTACCGATTATGTTTTGCATGCAAAAGAAAAAGGGATTTTTTATCTTACGGACAACACTTTGGCAGAACGGCAAGCAGTTATCGAAATAATCAGCACTACAACAAACGCAAGTTTGCGGGATATTTTATCCAAAGTATATCCGCTTCTCGCTGCTTACTTACACCGAACACAGATTTTCAAACACCCTGAAATAACGGAATATTTTCAGGAATACAAAGAACAAAAACTCTTTAACGAAATCCGCAGGGAGTTTATTGACAAAGTTATAAGCAATGCAGAGACACGTCCATATAATTCCTTTCCGACACGCAATGGATTAGTCAAAGATATAAAAGTGGGAAAAATACTGCTCTACTTCGTTGATGCACTTGGAGTTGAGTTTATCGGACTCATTCAAGAACACTGCAAACAGCATGGTCTCGCTGCAAACATTGAATTTGGAAGAGCTGACTTACCGACTATTACAACGGTCAACAAAAAGTTCTACGAAGAATGGAACGGCGATAAAAAATACAGCCGTGAACTTGACGACATCAAACACGGCAAATCTCACACAAAGTATGCTCTCTATCTTGCCGAAGAAATTGATGTTGTCGTAAAAATACTTAATGAAATCGAATCTGACTTGCGCACTAAGAAATATGAGCATGTCGTGATTGCAGCCGACCACGGTGCAAGCCGACTCGTTGTCCTTAACGGACAAGAGCCCCTGCACAATACAACGGGAAAAAGTGAACATTATGGTCGATGTGTAAAAGTTTCTGACTGCATCGGCAATATCCCCAGCGCGACAGAGGAAAACGGTTATTGGATATTAGCCGACTATACCCGCTTTCAAGGCAGCAGAACTGCGGCACTCGAAGTTCACGGAGGGGCAACAATCGAAGAAGTTCTTGTTCCTGTAATTACGATTTCACTTGCCGTAAATGAGCCGGTTAAGATAACCCTTATTGACGACAACATTATTTATCGTCCAAAACAGCCGGTTATCATAACACTGCGTTTTAATAGCCCGTTTGAGAGCGTTTCGCTCAATATAAATGGACAAATTTTCAGCGGTGAAAAATTAGAAGACCGCAAACATCGTGTTGTGTTGCCTGGTATCAAAGCCGGTAAATATGCCGCGGAGGTTTTGGAAAACAATAACAGCATCGGGAATATAGCATTTACAGTACAAAGTCCTGCTGCGGTAGAAAATGATTTAGGATTATGACAGCAACAGAAAAACTACGTGAATACTTTGATGAGATGACAGTTTATAAGGACTTGCAGAAGACCAATATGTTTTCTGCACTGTCCTTACCGTCCTTTATGCGTGATTGGATTCTCAAACGTTTTGAGGACAATAACGGCAATTTCAATGCAGATGAATTGTCCGGTTTCGTACAAAAAAATTTGCCGAACAAGGATAAATGGCTAGAAATCAAGGACCTTCTCATCAACGAAGGACAGCGGGTTAAGTTTCTCGCTAAAATTATCTGCGATGTAAATATCGCAACACGTGATATTACATTTTCTTTGCCGGATTACGGATTTACTGCAAAGGACTCTGTCATTGACCGCTATATCTGGGACGATTGCAAACATGACTTACTCGGCAGCCGTGAAACTTGGGGTGTTGTTGAACTCGGTTATGCACCGCCTGACCAACATGACTCCAACGGAGGAAAAATCAAACTCCTAGGGTTCAAATCCTTTTGCCCGTACACTATAGACGTTGAGTATTACAAGAATTCGCGCAGAGAATTTACAACCGAAGAATGGATAGATATTTTACTTGGTGCTGTGGACTACAACGCAAGCGGCTATCAAGACGAAAGACAAAAGTTGGCGATGTTAACCCGCCTGCTTCCATTTGTAGAAAAGCGGTTAAATTTGATTGAACTTGCGCCGAAAGGAACGGGTAAGTCTTATCTCTACGGACGCGTGAGCAGATTCGGCTGGTTAAGCAGCGGCGGTGTCATGTCCCGGGCTAAAATGTTTTATGATATGCAGAAGAAGACCGAAGGGCTTATTTGCGGCAACGATTTTATCGTGCTTGACGAAGTGCAGACAATTAGATTCAGCGATGTAGATGAAATGCGTGCCGCCCTCAAAGGATATATGGAAAGCGGTACGTTCACTGTCGGTACATACAGCGGAACGTCCGAATCCGGTGTTGTTTTGTGCGGCAATATCAGCGAAGATAAAATGAACGAATACGAAAGGATGTTTGACGAATTGCCGGAGGTGTTTCATGAATCCGCGCTGCTCGATAGATTTCACGGTTTTATCAAAGGTTGGGATATTCCGCGAATGAACGAAAATCTAAAAATTGCCGGATGGGCGTTAAACTCGGAATACTTTACAAGTATCCTGCATTCATTACGGGATGATGCAAGTTACCGTAATATCATTGACTGTAAAACTGATGTTCCATACAAATCCGATACACGTGATACGGAAGCAATTAAGCGGATTGCGACAGCGTATCTGAAACTGTTGTTTCCGCATATCCGACAGTCGCAGGATATTGCCTACGGCGGATTACTATCGCTGTCTGAATTTGACCGATATTGTTTGCGGCCTGCAAAAAATATGCGGGGAATTATCAAATATTAACTCGGTCTTTTAGACGCTGAATATAAAGGCAAAGACGTGCCTGATATACAAGTCAAACAATGAAAAAAAATCAGCGGACAAATTGCATCGTTTGTGATAAAAACGGCTTATCAAAAAACGAAATTGGATTAAACAAAAAACTCCTAGGTAGGGAAGTAAAGGTATTTTATTGCATTGATTGTTTGGCAAATGAACTTGATTTGACAACGGAAAAACTTTTAGAAGCAATCGAAAATTTCAAGGAACAGGGGTGCGTGCTGTTTGAATGATAGAATGACAGGCGTGGTACTTTAGGAGCCAAAAATACAAACAAATCCTACCAATGACAACGCAATCGCATTGTACACATCCCACAAGTCCGTCACAAAAATCCCTTTGAACACCCGCTTGAAAAACGTTTTTCAACGGTACAACCGGGTGGCCTTGGGAAATTGCTCTTCCAAGGCTCCCACAGATCCGTGCTTGCGGACATTACCGCACACGGCTCCTCGGACTTTTGTTTCGTTACGTGTATCCACGCACCCCGTGCGACACTGCTCGCGTCGGCGTTACTATCCGCTGCTGTACCGTTAACACACTTTTCAAATTTCCAGGCATTTGGTATGTTTCCCAATAGCGGTTCAAAATTCCGATGTCTCGCTTCCCTCCCTCGACTCCTCCAGGGTGGAGTTCGCCGATTTCATCGGTACTATCAAGACACTCTGACTTCCTGTGATTCATTTCGCCGCACTTCGTTTCCTTCGCTTGGTGACACCTTGCATTGTGCGATTTCCATATCGGGAAGGTAGCACGCCTTCACCGATTTGCTTTGGTAACCCGGTCTGTTCCGGGATTTTACAAGGAAGCCACAGGATCTCCCAAGTTCCCGTGAGTCCTCGATTGTCCGTTCGCGCTTGTTCCAGTGACCCCGGTCAGAACAATCTTGTCAGACCATTACGAAAAGATTGATGCCGCTCCCCGAGCTTGGACAGAGGAAGCTCCGACGATGATACAGATTTCGGGGCTCAATAGCAAGGCATTCGGACTACCTGTGTACGCTTCGCAGTGATGATTACTCTATCCCCACGCAACACTCGGTTCCGGCGGTTGGTCAGACCTTACCGGGCAGGATCGTCCTGTAAGGCACTCAACGAAAGGTTTCAAAATGTTGACTTTACATCTCTTCCTCCTTTCCTACGGACTTTCTTGGCGCGAGAAATCTCCTGGACAGGCGCACAACTTACAAAGAATCTGGCGGCAGTTGGCCTAATTCAGGATATTTTTCAAGCACCGCCTGCACTTCATCTTGCGGAATCAGGAGGTCGGCGGGAACGTAAGATTTTACGCCCTCCACCCATACTCCGTGCAAACGGCAAAGGTTCGCCATGCCTATCGCCCATGTATTTAACCAATAAACGTGGTCGTCCACCAGTTCGCCCCGCCTAAGAGCTTTCACCAGATCAACAAGCCCCTCCTGCGCAATTTGTTGGTCTTTGTTAATCAAGCCGTCAAATATTTGGGCAAAGGCTTTGCCATCGCTCTTTTTTTTCTTCTTTAATTTGTTGTATTTACCCCACATCAAAGGGTTTCCGGTTAGTAGATACATCAATGCGCCGCCATAGTAATAACAGGCAGCATCATTTCCTCCACTCCCTGCCTTTTCAAACACGTCCGTGGTAATAATTAATTCCGCCAAACGACGAGCACCGTCAAAATTACGCCCCGCACGCACCGTAAAATAAGGAACATAATGGGGTTTTACAAACTACTGAATATAAGCAATGAGCGACAACTCTGCTTCTTTGCGCGTTGTATACACATCATTAGGATAAATCCATTCCGTTTTCAACTTGCCGGACCAACTTTCACACGGCGCATCCATCAAAAACAATCATCAATCCGTCACCGAGATATTCTGCTTCGTTGTTTCGCGTTTTTTGCGTTTCGTTTTAGCCCATTCTTTCGTCAGTTCTTCAAACACTTCCGGTGATTCATACCGCACATAACCGCCGTCTTCCGGCATCGGTCCAATGAGACCGCGAAACACCGGACAACCCCGTATCGAAAGGTCGGAACTGCAATCGTCTATTCCGATTTTGACGTAGCGGGCAAGAATCTCCGCCTCACTGACATAATCACGAATCCGATATTCGCCTTCCGGTCCGCGTGTTACAACCCGATAAGTCCGCTGCCGCATGTTATTACCCGATAAAGAATAAAACGAGATACTTCTGCTTCCATTATCGGTAGAAAAACAAACATCGGCGATTTAATCTGCGGCACCCTGATTTTCGGATAAAACCGCTATAATCATTTTTTCCGGTGAGGAGGTCACTTTTCCAATTCTTTTCGGAAACACGCTATGAAGAACCGGAACGAAAGATAGGACTCGACAATCGCCAGCCAAGGTCTCCGTACCAGTTTCAAACCAGAACGAAACACACGTCCCTGTTCCAAACAGTCGGTTGCGCTTTCACGCCATTCATTTGCTTTGCGGCGCAGTCGTACAAAACGGCTAGTCAACTCCTCATACTTCGGAAGAATATGTTCGCGGACAAATTCCTCTGTCTTAAACAAGACGGAAGGATTGGACGGGGCTTTTTCCAATTCGTGCAGACAATTTTCAATCTCCTGAACGACCGTTTCGATGCTGCTCAACTTCTTTTTGCGGCGGGGCATCTTCGCAGCAATACTGCATTTTGCCTGACGAAGTTTTTCCGCTGTTGCCGAAAGCATAGCGGTCAATTCCCGTTTTGCGTCTTCATAACTGCCACGCCAGCAATGTTCCGCAACTTTTTGCTGCAAGGAATTCCAATTCACCCGCAAATATGCCAGCGGACTATAAATTGAATACTTCGGCAAAGAGAGAATACGGCGTTCCCGTTTCTCCGCCTGCGGTCTTGTCAAATACCAAATCTCCCGAAATTCAAAAAACAGTTTGATATAAGACCGGCTGTCGAGAACGAAGTCCTTAATCCAACGCCACGCAAAGCGAAACCGTCCTTCGGTCGGTCTTCCCGGTCTGCGGTCGAGGCGGTCTTTCTGCCGGAAAAAGCCGGTCATCATCGGATGCGTACCGGAAAACACACCGGAGTATCTATACCAAATCAGATTCCAGAACATTAACCAGTAATGAACTCTCGGCAAACGTTTAAGAATGTCAGCGCAGTGTTCCTTCGTATAAAATTCGCGGTAAGCGAGTTGCG
>WRCR01000129.1 GCA_009783865.1 Planctomycetaceae bacterium
AGGAATTCGTTTTTCCAAAAAGGCGTTGATGCACAAAATCTGTGTCGGATTGGTCATCAATTACTGGTTCTTCGGTTATCATTGGTTAATTCAATGATTTCGGACATTACCGAAATTTACGGGAAATTATAAGGGACGAAAAAGCCGCATTCCGTAGGAATGGGCTTTGTTGCCGCTCAAAACACAATCCACAAATCCCCGCAAAATTTTTTACGCCCCCGCTATTCACTCTCGAAAAACTGCTCTTGAGTCAAACGCCGGAATTTCTTATTCTGCGGTACTATGTATAAGAACCGCGCTTACATATCGTTCCTCACGTTGCTGCTGACCGTCTTCTTTGTCGGCTGCGCAAGTTTCGGTGAACGCAATCTGAAAATCCGCAGCGACTTCGACAACGGACAACTCGAACACGCAAAAAAACAGATTGAAACGCAACTCCAGAAAAGCAGGGCGAAAGATGCCGATGTTCTAAAACTTAATCAAGCACTTATCGAACTGTGTACCGGAAAACCAAAGAATGCAGAAAGAATCCTGCGGGAAGTCCGCGATAACTTCGACCGCATTGAACGGGAACAGTTGACGAAAAAAGCGGAAAAGACCGTTTCAATGCTAACCGATGACAATACCGTTTCATACGCCGGTGAGGATTACGAAAAAGTCCTTATCCGCGTTTTTCTTTCGCTTGCCAATCTGATGCACGACGGAACAGACGCTGCTGCTTATGCTTTGCAAGTCAATCAGAAACAGAACGAAATCATTGAAAACGGAAAGCTAAAAAATCCGAAGGACGGCAAAGAAGTCAACTCGAAGTTATCTTACAAACAGGTCTCTGCCGGTGCGTATTTGTACGGACTGCTGCGTGAAGAAACCCGTTTGAATAACGATGACGCTGTCCGCGCTTATTTGTCAGTATGTCAATGGAATCCGCAGTTTCAACAGGGAAAGAACGATTTACAGCGGGCAATGCACGGAATACATTCTGCGCCGGGAAACGGCGTTGTCTATGTTTTCTGTCTTGCGGGTTCCGGTCCGTATAAGGTACAGGAAAACAGCGAAGTAACACAGGCGGCGTTGTTTCTAACATCGTTCTTATTGAGTATTCTCGGCAATCATTCGGTAACGCCGGGTATTGCGCCGGTATTGATTCCCGTTGTTGCGCATTCGCCGTATCCTGTTCCGGTGATACAGGTTGAAATTAACGGCAGGGATGCGGGCATCACGGAAACATTGACCGACATTCGGAGAATGGCGGAAGAGCAATTCGAGGCAATCAAAGCGGAAGTAATTGCCCGTGCTGTTGTCCGGCGTGCAGTGAAAAAAGGAATTCTCTACGGTGCAAAGGAAGCGATGAATGCCGACCCGTGGATTTCATTGGCACTAGATGTCGCAGGTATTATCTGGGAAGCAAATGAAAAAGCCGATACCCGATGTTGGAACTTGCTGCCTGCCGAGATTCAGGTCTTGCGGATTGAACTGCCCGCAGGTGTTCATCGGTTGCGGTTGTCGCTGCTGAATAATCGGCGGAGTTATAAGGATAGTTCGACAATTTTCAGACAGCAGGAAGTGCGGGTCGATGCCGGTCGGAATACTTACGTTCTAGCCTGTTGTCCGAACAGCGGTTTTGCCGGTGAAGTTGTTGTTTCGGAACGGTAACTCTTCTCTACAAAATCCCGCAACAGCGGTTATAATACGTCATCTTCAGTTTCTCGTTTCAAGCGCGGAGCAATTACAATGGCGTGGGAATACAGCGAAAAAACAAAAAAACTTTTTATGGATGCCGTTCACGGAAAACCCGGAACGCATCTCGGCGAAATTGAAAATCCCGACGGTCTCGGCGAACACGGTTCAATCGCCTGCGGTGATGCACTCCGATTCACCTTCCGCGTGCAGCGGCATCCAAGCGATGCAGCAAAAGACATCATTACCGAAGCCCGCTATCTAACCTTCGGCTGCACTTCCGCTATCGCCGCCTCGGAAGCACTCTGCTGTATCATTGAAGCCGAAAAAATGACCCCAATCGCAGCACTGAAAATTACCAACGCCGACATCGTCCATTTTCTGGACGGACTGCCCGACCAGAAAATTCATTGCAGCGTAATGGGTGCCGAAGCCTTACAAGCAGCGGTATTCAACTGGGCTAGCCGGCGCGGCGTTAATCTTTCCGCTCTCGGTATCGATATTCTGAACGAAGAAACTGAAGAAGGAAGAATCGTCTGCAAATGTTTCACGCTGACCGAACCGTACATCAAACGGAAAATCAAAGAATTAAACCTGCGCACTATTCCTGAAATAACCGGCGCAATCAAAGCAGGCGGTGCGTGTATGTCTTGTCATCACTCTCCCGGCGGCTTGCAGGATTTACTCGACAGTGTTTGGAGCAGTGAAGAACAAAAGACGGAAATAGAAATCAATCCGCTGTCTTTGCCGGTGTTGAATCAAGCAGCCGTTTCTTCAAAGAAGAGCAATGCTGCCGAATCAGCGTCTTTGACAGCGGGGACTTCGCTTTCGCCGTATCAGTTCTCGAAAAAGGTTGAGAAATTGCTTACCGACTATTTGCGCCCGATGGTTCAACAAGACGGCGGCGATTTGGAACTGATTGACATCAAGGACACGCTCGTTTATATCCAGTTGCAGGGTGCGTGTGCAAATTGCGCCGGTGCCGGTCAGACGCTTAAGTATTTGGTTGAACGGACCTTGAAGGAAAAAGTCGATGAACGGATTCGTGTGATACAGGTTTAGCGTGCGGTTCTACGAACCGCACGCTAAACGGGTTAATTATTTTTCTCCCCGTATCTCCGTCTTTTTGGGGTCGGACAATGTCAATATCGCCGGAAGGTCGCCGTACTTCACGATGCCCGGCAGCATGTTCACGTCGTCAAGCGATTCAATGTTCGCAAAACGGAAGCCCTCTGTGTCAACGAACATCATGTCAACGGCATCCCCCAGCAACGCCCGCGCAACGGCAGCGTAAGAAGCACCGCCTTTTATACCGACAAGCGTTATCTTCTGTTCCGGCGATTTCTTTTTCGAGACCGTAAGTATTGTCAGAAGGTTCTGCACACGCTTGGCAAACACCGACGGATTGTATCCATAAGTATAAGCCAGCGATTTTTGCCACGGTTGGCTGCCGTCCGCATATCCGCCCAAAGCGACTTTTTCCAAAGGATGCTCGCCGCCCTGTCCGTGAAGGTCAAGAATTATAACAAATTTTTCTGCCGATGAAATCATTTTTGCAATTTCGTCAATCGGCTTCCCGTCTTCGTTGAAATAATCGGTGACTCCGTTCTTTGAAACGAAAACGCAAATCTCCTTGAAGATTTTAAAATCAACATGAGAAGCAAGAGCAACAAAGGGTACCGTCAGTTCAGACCGTTTATCAGTTAGTTGTCCTTTAATTTTCCATCCGTTAGGCACTTGCGCCGCTGTAAAACTTTCCAAGACCACATTCACATCTTCCAGACGAGGTGCTTTCCAATCAATCATCGTTTTGAGAGCATTGCGGACGATTTCGTTTCGCTCTTGCGGCGGCAGTGCGGCAAGTTGAGCGTTGGAACGTTCATTCATTTCGCGCAGCAGTTTCCGCTCGAAGACCTCGCCGACTTGGTCGCCGGCCGGTTTGGGATGCTCATCATTCCAAACGGTCATCTCCTCAACGGTCAACGGCACAAACGGTTTTTCAATCGGTTCATCGCCGAAAGTGTGTCCGAGTTTCAGATGCTCGTTCATGAACCGATACATGTCAGCGCGAGACGGGAAATTATAATTGTGCGGGTATTGTATATGCGGAAACAGAGCGACATTCTTTTCGACATCGAAAAGAGCGTAAAGTTGTTTCAACTGCGGAAAGCCCTTGGTTTCCATTTCTTTCGTCCAATCATCCGCGGCGGTCATACCTTGCGGCTTCGGAGCAAACAGCGCGGCAATTTCGATGTTGCCGGTACCGACCCGCAGATAACAGGAATTTTCGCAGGTACAACCGCCTTGCATTGCTGTGGAAACCATCACGGCAGGAAAGGAGACGGCGACCCGGTCATCGACTGCCGAAAGGATAAACGACTGTGTACCGCCGCCGCTGGCACCGGTTACGGCGATACGTTTAGCGTCAACTTGCGGAAGTATTTCGAGCCAATCTAAAGCACGTATCGAACCGAGCGTTTGTAATCCCATCATGTGTTGGAGACGCAACTCTGCTTGCGGACTAAAGAATCCCCAATCTTCTTTTGTGTTCATCGCTTCCCTGACACCGGGACGATGCTGAAACTGAACGCTGTCGGCGTAGCCAATCATATCATAGTGAAACACAACGCAGCCGAGCCGAGCCAATGTGATGCATCGGGCTTGCAGCGGATAGCGTCCGCTGGGGTCGTATTTTTCCGCACCGGTTTCGAGTTCTTTGGCAAATGCCGCTTCGCTTTGATGGTAAAACCGTCCTCCGTTCCAATGTCCGTGCGGACAAAGCACGCCGGGGACTTTGCCGCCGGAAGTTATTATTGCGTTCTTGGGAACGTAAAGGTTGCCGGTCAAAAAGTAACCGGGGACGACCTCCAGAATGATACCGTGTACCGTGAATTCGTCCCGCTCAATCGGATGATGAATAATCGGTTTGAGGTCGGTCTTTGCCGGCATGGGAAAAAGTCCCTGCGATACCAGCATTTGTCGGCGCAGTTCGGTGCGGCGTTCTTCCCATTGCTGCCGCGTCTCTGGGGGAGCAAAGGGGAAATAATCGTTCAACGTTTTCTGCTGGGCAAGCAGCGAAGATGTCCAAAGAAAAACAACGGTAAGAAAGACGATATGGTGTCTCATAGTCGGATGGGGAATGAAATGATTGAACTTAACAACAGTGACCATTTTTTACCATATTTTTTTAATAAATCAACATTTGGACGTGTAAAAGTTTGGCGGAGCACTTAATCATGAGTCCCGAAGGGACTCAATGTTAAATAATACGGATATTCTGGAGCGTATCGAATTCTGCTGTGGACTGAAATTTATAGGTTTTGTATAATAGCGGCAATGAAAGTTTAGCATACTCAAGATACCGCAAAATATCCAAACTACATTTTAACACTATCTAAATGTTTATAACGTTTTGTTATCACTTTCTGTTTTTATTGTACGTCCTGTTCCTGTTCCGTCTCATCATCAAGAAGCCTTACACTTCGCTGCGGGATTTTTTCAACCTCGCCATCTGCGGTGCATCAGCAGCATTTGTTTCCGCCGTGTTCGTCGGCATGATATTGACCGGAAAACCGGATGCCAATCTTGCCTTTCACACACTTGCCTGGCACGGCAGTATATTTCTTTTCGTTTCGGCATTTCTTATGAACCGTCAAAAACACAATGAAAAGCCGAGACGATTATTTCCTGCCGCTGTGTTTCTCTTCGGCTGCATATATTGCGGATTAGCAGTGGACGCTCTGTTTATCGAACCGTTTGCTCTCACGGTCAGAGAAACAACTATCGTTACTCCGAAAATCACAAAGCCGCTCAAAATCGTTTTCTGTACGGATATTCAAGTAGACCGCGTCGGGAATTATGAACGCCGCACCTTGCAAAAGATAAAAGAAATAAATGCGGATTTGATTTTATTCGGCGGCGATTACGTACAGGGAAGAACAGCGGCAGTGCATCAGCAACTCGTCAAGGACTTGAATCAACTTTTCAAAGAAGTTGATTTACAGGCACCGCTCGGTCTTTACGCAGTTCTCGGCAATTTAGATTGGTATGGGTATCCATATTGGCAGGAGATATTCGATGCCACAAATATCGTTCCGAAAAAACAAACCGTTAGCGAAAGCGTCGGCGAAATCCGTCTGACGTTTCTTTCACCGGACGCTTCGTTTCGGAAAAAGCAGATAGTTGATGACAATGCGGAAGGAAAATTTCGGATTATCATCGGTCACGCTCCGGTTTTTTCAATGAGGGAACAAGATGCTGACCTGCTGTTGGCGGGGCATACTCACGGCGGACAAGTGCAGGTTCCCGGTTTCGGCGCGCTGCTGACGCTGTCAGGTGATTTACCGCGAAGATGGGCGAGCGGCTTGACTCGTCTGCCGAATGAAACTACGCTGATTGTATCCAACGGAAGCGGTCTAGAACGCGGCAAGGCACCGCGAGTCAGATTTTGGTGCCGCCCCGATTTTTGGGTCATACATTTGATACCGGTCAATAGCAGGGGCTAAAGCCCCCGCCTCTTTAACATCTTGCATTTCGTTCCCGCAGCGATTAGAATACAAATACTATCATTGTGTATCAACGTTTTCACGAACAACCAATTCCTGCAATGAAAAACTTTGTACTTTTTATTCTCGTGTTTTCCGTGGTTTTTATTCTCGGAACAACAACTCTTGCGGCGGATAACCGACCGAATATCCTGTTCATTTTTACGGACGACCACGCTTATCAGGCAATCGGTGCCTACGGTTCAAACCGAAACGAAACACCGAACATTGACAAACTTGCCGCCGCCGGTATGCGCTTCACAAACTGCTGCGTAACAAATTCAATCTGCGGTCCGAGCCGCGCCGTTATTCAAACAGGCAAGTATTCGCATATCAACGGTTTCAAAACGAACAACGATTCCTTCGACAACACACAGCAGACCTTTCCGAAACTAATGCGAAATGCGGGCTATCAAACCGCCGTTGTCGGGAAATGGCATCTTGCCTGTGAAGTAACCGGCTACGATTACAGCGAAGTTCTCATCGGACAAGGACCGTATTATAATCCGCCGATGATTCGCAACGGCACACGGGTCTCACATCAGGGTCGCACTACGGAAATTATCACGCAACTTTCGCTGGACTGGCTGAAAAACCGCGATAAAAATAAACCGTTTCTTCTGATGGCACAGCACAAAGCACCGCACCGTGAATGGGACCCTGCCTTGAAATATTATAATCAATACAAGGATAGAACTTTTCCCGAACCGGCAACATTCAACGATAATTACGCAAACCGCGGTCGGGCTGCGCTGGAACAAGATATGACGATTTCCGAAACGCTGACTCCATCGGATTTGAAACTTGTTCCGCCGGGTGTTTGGAAAACAATGACGGAAGAACAGCAGGCGGAATGGCATCAGATGTTCGATGTCCGTAAAGAAGAATTCGCAAAAGTTAAAGACGACCCGACTGCTCTGAAAAAATGGAAATATCAATGTTATATGAAGGACTACATGAGTGTTGTTGCCGAAGTTGACGACAACATCGGAAAGATGATGAAGTTTCTTGACGAAAACGGATTGGCTGACAATACCGTTGTCATTTATGCTTCCGACCAAGGATTTTATCTCGGCGAACACGGCTGGTTTGATAAACGGTTCATGTACGAAGAGTCCTTCAAAACACCGTTAATTGTGCGTTATCCGGCGCAAGTCAAAGCAGGCAGCGTTAATAACGACATTGTTTCTAATCTTGACTTCGCAGAAACATTTCTTGATATAGCGGGCGTGAAAATTCCCGATGACATGCAGGGGCGTTCATTTCTGCCGATTCTTAAAGGCGAAAAACCGGCGGATTGGCGGACTTCGATTTATTATCATTACTACGAATATCCGGCTGTCCATTTCGTTAAGAAACACGAAGGAATTTATGATGGACGCTTCAAATTGATTCATTATTACGATGACATTGACGAGTGGGAACTTTTCGATTTGCAGAACGACCCGATGGAATTGCGGAACGTTTATGCGGATTCAAAGTATGCCGCCGACATCAAGCGTCTCGAAAAAGAAATGGAAAATCAGAAGAGCGTTTTGAAGGTTCCGCCGCTGCAAATCAACGCAAGAAGTTATTTGACAGACGAAGAACAGCAAAAGAAGTTTCCGGGTATGAAACCGCAGTTTGAGCGTCTGCGCAAGATAGTTGAAGAACGGAAGAAATCGTTGTAGCGTTTTGCGGGGACTAAAGTCCCCGCCTCTTTAAGCCGTTCTTTAGCCGCACTTTTTTGCTATTGCCGGATTCTATAAACAAGGTAAAATTATAGCAAGTCAGCGGTTCTGTGCAAAGTCAATTTTTTAACGTTATATTATAAATCCCTTCCCGTTTTCAAATAATTAAATGCAGTCATTGATTCCCGAACAAAATCGTTCCGGTCAGGAACGTTCCATGCTTTTTCTGATGCTTGCCCTCGGTATATTGTTTATGATGATGTGGCAATCCGCACAGCAAAACAGACAGATTGAAGAACAGGCACGAAAGCGGGAAGAACTTATTGACCAGCCCATCAAATCCGACGACAAACCGGCGGTGAAAAAAGAGCCGCAACTCAATCCCGACAATACTCCGGTTCAGGTTGCCGAAACGAAAGTTCCCTCGGCTTTTGTTTCGCTGGGGTCACTTGCCCCGAAAAGTCCTTACAGAGTACTGGTTACGCTTACCAATCAGGGAGCCGCTATTGCACGTCTTGAATTGAATTCCAATAAATACCGCGATGTTCAAGAGACCTCCGGCTATCTCGGACAAATCGTTGCGGATGTTGCTCATTCCGACCAAACCGCTGCGGAAAACGGCGGCGGCGTTATCGTTCAAGTTGTCGGAGACGGTACACCGGCAAAACAATTCGGTTTAGAAGTTGGAGACCGAATTTTTCGACTGACGCAGAAATCGAAACAAGGCGATATAACAACCGCCATTACCGATTTCACTTCTTTGCGAAACATCTTGTTAAAAACAAAACCGCGTGAACAGATTGAATTGACTTTCGACCGACAAGGACAAAAACATTCGCAAACCGTCACACTGGGACGTTATCCGATAGACATTATCCGACCGGAATCCATTGCGAAAGATTACGACGAATACAAAGCAATGGGCGGACTCCGCGGTGTTAATTTTAAGGGCGGAGGCGACTTTCCGAAGAGCGACCAACTCTCGTTTCTGACTTCGCTGCAATCGGTCGACGACAACAAACTCGACTGGCAGAAAATACTGAACGCTACCAATTCAACACTGGGAGGAATCGTTGCCCGCGATGATACGGTAGATATTGAACTGCCAAACGTTACGCTGCGGAAAGAATGTTGGGAAGTCCAATCGCAAGCCGAAAACGAAGTTGTGTTCCGCAGAACTATACCGGAATACAAACTCGAAATGCGGAAAACATACTCACTGGTAAAAGTCGAGAACCCAATCGACAAAGACAACTTCGCCAATGGCTATGAACTGTCATTGAAAATTGAAGTTCAGAATCTCGATAACGACGAACATAAGGTTTCATATCAGTTGGACGGTCCCACCGGCTTGCCGCTTGAAGGAGCGTGGTATTCTCTCAAAACCGGTCCTGGCTGGTTTGGTTACGGTTTGCGGGATATTGTCGTCCGCTTCCAAGGAAACAAGGGTCAGACGGTTGACAATAAAACGATTTCGGAAGACAAAATCGGTAGAGCGTGGATTGATGACCCGCTGGACTACATCGGTGTTGATTCAAAGTACTTTCAGTGTACCTTGAAGCCGAATAAACCGGCTGATGAGAAAAATGCATGGCATGTCCGTTCTTTTCCAATACGTGTCGGCGAAAGAAATACTGCTTGGTATTGTTTGACAAACGTTTCTTTTCGGCTTTTGAGTCGGGAAACAACACTTCAGCCGAATGAGACACTGTCGCATAGTTATTC
>WRCR01000130.1 GCA_009783865.1 Planctomycetaceae bacterium
CCCCAGTTCCCGTGAGCGCAGTGTTGCGGCTTCAACCGCATCAATCAACGCCGCACGAAGGCCGCTGCGCTCAAGTGAATGAACACCGCTGATTGTAGTCCCCCGCGGACTGCAAACCTTGTCCTTCAACACCGCCGGATGTTCTCCCGTTTGCAAAACAACCTTCGCCGCTCCTAAAACCGTTTGCGCCGCTAATTTCTGCGCCGTCTCCCGCGATAAACCCATCTTAACGCCGCCGTCCGCCATCGCTTCTATCACCATATAAACAAAAGCGGGACCGCTGCCCGACAAACCGGTGACCGCATCAAGTTGCCGTTCAGGAAACTGGAGCGCAATACCGACAGCCGACAGAAGTTCCTCCGCCGCAAACGCATCTTCCTTGGTTGCGCCTTCGGAAACACAGAAGCCGCTTGCACTTTCACCGGCAAGACACGCAACATTCGGCATTACCCGAATAAGCCGCGCCGAAGTTCCGAGTTCTTTCAAGTAATGCGAAATCGGAATACCGGCAATAATCGTTATCCAAAGAATTGACTTTCCGCCGCTCGCCTTGTTTTTTGCGCGCAACGGCGTTAGTTCGCGGAATACATCACCCATCTGCTGCGGCTTCACAGAAAGAAAAATTACCTCGCAGACGGCATATAATTCTATGATGGACGGCAGCGCAGTTGCTCCGCTTTCGGAAACAAACCGCTGAACACTTTGCGGGTTGATGTCATAACCGAAAACATTTTGTGCCGATACGATATTTTTTTGTATCACACTTTTGGCTAATGCCGCTGCCATTTGCCCGGCACCGATAAATCCGATTTTCTTGTCCATAGTTAGTAAAGTGTTATAATGATTGATGTTTTAACAAAAGTTATAATAAAAGCGTTAGTTAATTTAACCGTTAATTTCTTGTTGGACATTCCATCGCCTCATTCGGTGTAATACGGCGTGAAGTCGGTATCGGCACCGTCTTCTTTCCGCTCAAATACGGACCAGTTACAGAGTCCGCCTGTTTTTCGATTTGTTTCGGAGTTCCCGCCGCGACAATCTTCCCGCCGTTCTTGCCCGCCTTAGGTCCGAAATCCAAAACATAATCGGAATGTCCGATAATGCCGCGGTCGTGTTCCACAACAACCAGCGTGTTGCCCAAATCCCGCAGCATTTTCAAAGCGTTTATGAGCCGCTGATTGTCCCGCGGATGCAGTCCGATAGTCGGCTCATCTAAAACATAAAGCACACTAACCAAGCCGCTGCCGATTTGAGCGGCAAGACGTATCCGCTGCATTTCGCCGCCTGACAAAGTCGGTGCGCCGCGTCCGAGCGTGATATAATCCAAGCCGACATTCACAAGGAAACGCAGCCGGTTCTTGACTTCATCAATCAAATCGCCGGATACCTGCCGTTCCGTTTCGCTCGGTTTCCATTGTTCAAACCAGCGCAGAAGATTTGCCAGCGACATGCGGGCTAACTGGTCCATTGTCTTGCCGTTGAATCTAACAGCGGAAGCGTCATCCCGCAACCGGCTTCCCAAACAAACGCCGCATTCGACTTCTTCAATCGTAACATTCATCTGATAGCGCAGTTGCGGCACCAAACGCATCGCCTCATCAACCGCCGGATATAACCCCCTGTATTGAAAGCAAAACTCAAAGGGCTGTACTTCATCGGACGAATTTGTCATTTCGATTTTACAAGCGAACCATTCCGTTCCCGTCCCATGATATATCAACCGCTTGAATCGGGCATCGAGTTGGTCAAACGGTACATCAATCGGTATTTCGGTCTTTTCAGAAAATGCTTTCAACATCGCTTGAAACAAATTTGTATTAGTATCGGGGAAGAGCCGAACAGCACCCTGTGCCAGCGTCAATTTAGCATCGCGCAGGAACACTGCCGGACTTGCGCCCTGCTGCACACCGAGACCTTCGCAGGAAGGACACCAGCCCAACGGCGAGTTAGACGAAAAGTTGTGCGGAGATAACCGCTCAAAACTTCGACCGCAGGAACCGCACGCTAAATGCTGACTGTGAACTCGCCGTTTCCATTGCTGCTCCGGTACATTTTCTTCCGCTTGAATGATATGAACCACACCTTTGCCGAAAGTAAGTGCTGTCTCCACACTATCCGCAATTCTCATTCGGGCTGATGTCGTATCATGTTCATCTTTTAATACGATTCTATCAATCACCAACTCGATGCTGTGTTTTCTCCGCCGGTCAATTTCCGGTAAAACGGTCTTTTCGTCAAGCGTATAGGTTTTGCCGTTGATTCTCACGCGGGAAAAACCATCGCTGCGAATCTTTTTCCAAAGGTCTTCGTAGGAACTTCCGACATCAATATTGAGCGGTGCGGCTATCAGCAAACGCTGCTGTTCCGCCGCTGCATATGTCGTCTTTCCTGCCTTGCTTTTTACTTTGTTTTCGAGGGGCAAAAGTATTTTGGCGATGATTTCGTCAAGCGTCTGATTGCCGATGGAAATACTGCAATGCGGACAATACGGAACACCAAGCCGCGCAAAGAGAACCCGAAGATAATCCTGTATTTCCGTGATAGTACCAACGGTGCTTCGCGGTGAATGTGATGCTGTCTTCTGCTCAATCGCAATCGCCGGTGAAAGTCCTTCGATATGCTCTACCCGCGGCTTCTGCAACTGTCCGATAAACTGCCGCGCATAACTCGATAAACTTTCGACATACCGCCGCTGCCCTTCGGCATAAATTGTGTCCATTGCCAGCGAGGACTTGCCGCTGCCGGAAGGTCCGCTGCAAACCGTGATTTGGTTTCGGGGAATCTCCGCCGAAACACACTTGAGATTATGTTCTTCGGCACCGCGAATAATAATCGAACCGATGCCCGTCTTGCTTTTCGCAGTTGCTTTGCCGCTCTTCTTTACAACGGACTTGCTTTTGATTGGACGGTCAGCAAATACCCTTTGCAGTGCTTGTTTCGTATATGAATGTTCGCACTTCATTATATCTTCGGGCGTTCCCTGCGCAGTGATATAGCCGCCGTCTTCTCCGCCTTCGGGTCCCATGTCGATAATCCAGTCCGCTGTTTTGATGACATCGAGATTATGTTCAACAACAAGAACCGTGTTGCCGTTGTTAACAAACTCGTGGAGAACACTCAACAGCATATTTATATCCGCAAAATGCAAGCCGGTAGTCGGTTCATCAAGAAGATATAAGGTCTTGCCGGTACTGCGTTTAACAAGTTCGCGGGCAAGTTTAATCCGTTGCGCCTCACCGCCGGAAAGAGTCGGCGATGGCTGCCCAAGTTTCATATAACCGAGACCCACCCTGTCAAGCATCGTCAGATATTGATTGATGCGCGGAATGTTTTCGAAATGCTTCAACGCTTCTTCAACGTCCATGTTGAGAACTTGGTCAATCGACTTTCCCTTATAAAGAACGGAAAGCGTTTCGTGATTAAATCTGCGTCCTTCACAAGCGGAACAAGTTACATAGACATCAGCAAGAAAATCCATTTCGAGTTTCTGCACCCCGCGTCCTTCACATGCTTCGCACCTGCCGCCGCGGACATTGAAACTGAAACGCCCCGATGCATATCCTCTCGCTTTTGCTTCCGGCAACTGTGAAAACAGATTGCGTATCTCATCGAAGACCTTTATGTAAGTTGCCGGATTGGAATGTGAACCGCGCCCTATCGGCGATTGATTTATATCAATCATCTTATCGAGATGCTCGATGCCTTCGATACATTTGTGCTGTCCCGGTTCGCCGCAGCCGCGATTCAAATCACGGTTAAGTGCTTCCGCAAGAATATCATTGACGAGTGAACTCTTTCCGCTGCCGCTGACACCGGTAATACAGATAAAAGCCCCCAGCGGTATTGCGACATCAACGTTCTTCAGATTGTTGTGCGTTGCACCGCGTATAATTAGTTGCCGCTGTGGGTCAACCGCTCTCCGCTTTTCCGGTATAGGAATGAATTCTTTACCGTCAAGATATTTTTTCGTGATAGATGCTTCGGTATTGGTAACAATTTCGCCGCCGTGAATACCGGGACCGGGTCCGAAATCAACGAGAGTATCCGCAGACCGCATCGTGTCTTCATCGTGTTCGACAACAATCACGGTGTTGCCTAAATCACGAAGTTTTTTCAAGGTTGAAATCAATCGCTCGTTGTCCCGCGGATGCAGTCCGATGGACGGTTCGTCAAGAATATACAGCACACCGGTTAAACCGCTGCCGATTTGACTCGCAAGACGTATCCGCTGCATCTCACCGCCGGATAAAGTCGGTGCGCCGCGTCCGAGCGAAAGATATTCAAGTCCGACGTTCAACAAGAACCCGATGCGGTTACGGATTTCCTTGAGCAACTCCGCCGCTATGATTTGTCCCGACTCCGATAAATTCACGGCGGAGAAAAATTCGTACAGTTTGTTAATCGGCAAGTTGCATACTTCGGGCAGCGTTAAGTTTCTTTTCACATCTTTGAAAGCAGGCGAAGCGGTTTCAATACGAAAAGAGCGTGCCTGTTCATTGAGCCGATGTCCTTTGCAGAAAACGCAGTGCTGAACCCGCATATATTTTTCCATAGCGAGTTTCTGCATCTTGCTTTTGGTGCCTTCGTATTGCGCCAGCATTTTCGGAATGATGCCTTCATATTTTCCGCCCCATTTATGTCCGATAGAACCGTTTTTCCAAGTGAAAACGATGTGCTGGTCGCCGGTCCCCCAAAGAAGTATTTCGCGGACTTTTTCCGGTAATTCCTCCCAAGCGGTTTCGAGAACCGAGTCCTTTGGCAGGTTATAAATTTTTTCGATTGTCTCCGCAACACCGCTGAAAATATGCCGCCGCCAGCGTCCTAATTCTTTCCATTTGCCGATGGGTTCGATGCAGCCCTGCTGGAACGATTTCGTTGCATCGGGAATCAACAAGTCCTCGGCGAAGCCGTGTGTTTCGCCTAATCCGTTGCAATGCGGACACATGCCCCGCGGCGTGTTGAAACTGAACAACTGCGGACTCGGCGGCTCGAAACTGATACCGCAATCAACACAAGCATAATCCGCCGAAAAGGATATTTCCGTACTTGCTAATGTTTCGGTCTCTGATTTATTGCGATTGCGGCTTTGTTTGTTTTGTGTTTCGTCTTCATCAAGTACAACGATTAAATTTCCGCTGCCGATTTCCAATGCCTGTTCAACGGTCTCGGCTAAGCGGTCGCGATTATCAATGCCGGTCTGCACAAGGCGGTCGATGACAACTTCGATTTCATGCCGCATTTGCCGGTCTAATTTCAAGTCATCGGTTAAGTGAATAAAATTGCCGTCAACTCTTGCGCGAAGATAACCTTGCTTCAGCAAGTCGGAAAACAGGTCTTTGAATTCGCCTCGTTGACCGCGGACAAGCGGCGCAAGTATTTGAAACCGGATATTGAGCGGCAGCGTTTCAATGCGGTCAATGATTTGTTGTCGGGTTTGTGCGGTTATTGGTTTGCCGCATTTCGGACAATAGCCGCTTGAGACCCTTGCGTAAAGAACACGCAGAAAATCGTAAATCTCGGTAACGGTTCCGACAGTGCTTCGGACGTTATGTCCGCCGGCTTTTTGTGAAATTGAAATTGCCGGACTTAAGCCGGTGATTTGGTCGGCATCGGGCTTCGGTAATTGACCGAGGAATTGACGCGCATAACTCGATAAACTTTCGATGTATCGGCGCTGCCCTTCGGCATAAAGGGTATCGAAAGCGAGCGAACTCTTTCCGCTGCCGGAGACACCGGTAAAGCAAATCAGATGATTGCGCGGCAATGTGAGATTGACATTGCGCAAGTTGTGTTCTCTTGCGCCTTTAACGATAATATCTGAAGTTGACATATTGTTCCGCTATGTGATTTTTCCGGTTTTCCTTAAGGAATTCCGGTTAGGAAATTCCCATTTTCGGGGAATTTACTAATTTTACCGAAAAAGAAAAATTCGGCAAGAGCAAAAATGCTGTTTTCATTTACTCCGGTTTAAACCGTTGATACGCCCTGCCCGCAAGTGCGAGCAGCAATGCTAACGCAAACACGGCACCGAAGCGGTACAGTTCATTCACGCCGGACATGTCCACGAACAATATCTTTGTCAGCGTTGCCGCAAACAAGAGAATCGCCATCCAGCGCAGCGTTGCTGACCGCCAAATGAAGCCGATGGCAATCAGCACTCCCGCAAAGAGCGACCACAAAATCGACAACGCCATATGCGCCTTCCATGCTTCGGAGTCCGCTCCCTGCCATAACTGTAATGACCGGAAACATTCAACCGATGTCGTAAGCCAAAGGAAACCTACGGCACAGAAAGCAAGGAAACGATACACTTTTCGTTCCTTGGAGTCCTTCGGCAAACGGTAGAGCCAAAGACAGCCCATAGCGAGCAGCACTCCCGACAGAAACAGAGTCGGTGCAAAATACAGATTCAAAAACGGTGTGGTGAATCCCGGTCGGTTGTCCATACCGGCAAGCACACCCATTACTGCCCACCAGAGAAGCAGCATCGAAATAATCCGCAGCGTCTTGGATTGGAAGCACAACGCCAGCGTGGTCAATATCAACGCGGCGAAGGTCCAGAATACCGTCAGCGCGGCTGCTCCGAGGAATTGATATTCCATGGCGATGATGTGCCGTTCCATTGTATCGAAGTATTGATAACATTCGATAGAAAGGTAAATTAAAAGCGAAGCCAATCCAAGGATACCGGCGGCTTTCCAAGTACTGCGTTCCTCTTCACCGATGAACGACAGTTTGCCGCGGTTAGTCCAAACGGCAAGTGCCAATGCCGGAATCACAGGAAAAAGCATGATAAAGAAGTAGCCGTTTGTCAAAAGTATCCCATTCGCAATTCCCCATCTCCACGATTCAAAGGAATCCATGAACGTAGTTTTCATCAACGTGACGAACAGAATAATCAAGCCGCAAACCCGAATCGGCAAATTGCGTATTGCAAAACCGAGGGTAAGCCAGAGGAGTGCATAAACCGACCAAAGCAGTGTTATCGAACAGGCTGCCAACGATAATGTCGTTAGTACTTTTGCCCCGAAATGCCATTCGACCGTCAAAATGGCAAGGAGCGAAAAAAGTCCGACAACGCCAAAGCCGCCGAAGATGAATTGGAATGCCGTAATGATTTCTTTTTCACCGAAACCTTCACCCCCGCACCTCACGTCACCCTCGCGCAAGCGGGGGTCTAGAGAACAGAGTTTATCGTCTAGATTCCCGCCTTCGCGGGAATGACAGTTAACGAATTTGCTTTGAAAACCGATGAGCAGCAGAATGACGCTCTGGACAATCAACACGAAACTGAACGGATTGTTGAACGGCACTTCATATTCGCGCCGTTGGTCAAAACCGTAAGGCATTGACAACACCGCAAACGCAAGACCGCATAAGGCAGCGGCAGTAATAACCCTACTGCGGAACACGAAACCGACTTGCAGCAGGAACACCGCCAATATGAACCCAAAGCCCAGAAGAAATGCCGGCAGCAGGTATGCAGGTTGATACGGTTCCCAGATTTCCGGCGTTGCGTAAAGATACCGTGCCGCTTCGCCTGATAAGATGATGCCCAGCAAAACATATCCAAGGATACCGAAAAAGTAGTTGGCAACTGTGTTTTCATTTGTTTTACATGGAAGCACAAAGGCATCATGAGATTCTCTACTTTGTGCCTTAGTGCCTTTGTGCAAAACAAAATCCCGCACATACCGGCTTGTCAGAACAGCAGCGACAGTCAGCATACCGGCACAGGCAAGCATCGGCAGCGCAGTGGTATTGCAAACCGGTGTAATGTCGAGCAGATTTCGTACCGTGTTCAGTTGGTCGGTGATTTCCGAAACGAACCTCACTATGCCGAGTCCGAAAAAGACAACGGACATCACGAGGAACGTTTGGTCATTCTGCCGATGTCCGAAGTACCACAGACCGGCAAAGACAGTGAGCCAGCCGAGTGTTATCCACATTGCATCGAATTGCAGCGGTATCCCAATCGCAACGAAACCGAGGGCAATCACAACCGCGGCACTGGGAGCGGCTTGCCAGTACCGAGAGCCGACGACTGTGTCGTCGGACGGCACTCTCAAATGCCGCGAATAACAAATCGCAAGCAATGTGTACCACGCCGCACCGATGAAAGCAAAAATGCCGAGATTGTCCTGCAATGGATTTGACACTTGAAAACAACGTACTACAACATCACCCTCAAAAATGGCTTTGTCAATAAGTAGTTTTGACAGAATGAAAATTGTTCCGAAAAAGATTATCGGCGCAAGCACTGCCCGCATTGCATCGTCCCAAGTTGGTTTCAATTTCTTGCCGATGGGTCTCCATGCGGCAATGATTGTGTCCGTGAGATAAACGAAATAAAACGCTGACTGGAAAAACAATACTTTGTTGAAAGTATGCAATTCAATGTTGGGTGATGGACAATACTCGTTGAACCACATCCAGAACAACGCCTGCGTTCCGAAGAAGGCGATAAACGCAATCGGAGCGCGGCGCAAGAGATTGACCAGCACAAGTGTGCCGATGTTCAGGGCTGTCAAGTAAATGAAGAGTTTCTGGTAATCATCTTCGCCCGTAGAAACAAGTATCGGGACGGCAAGTCCGCCGACAATGGTAACGGTGCCTAGCAGTTTCGAGCGGTAGAACCACGCTAAGAGAAACCCGCCGAGAACTATCAGCGGCATCAGGATATTGCCCGTGTCGAAACTGACTAACCTGTAAATGGCATAGGAAGCATAACCGGCTTGGAAAACGACTATGATACCGGCGGCTGACATCATCGTGGAAAAGCGGCGCAGACCAGTGCGATGGCTGTAGTATCCGATGCCGAGCAGAATGAAACCGAAGACGGCGACTCCGCCGACTTTGAGTGTGTCGGTAATCCAGCCCTCATTGATAGCATATCGGATAAACAGAGCGGCAGCAACAATAAAGCCGACGGCAGCAATCCAGCCGAAGAGTTTGCGACCGATGAAGAGTTCCAATGATTGAGAAGTGACCGGCGTGATGTCCGCCGACACAGTCGTCGGCTCTTGTTTACTCTCACAGGGAGCTGGCGACTGTGTCGGCGGAATCGGTATATCGACTTTGAACAGGGATTCCGCCATTGTTGCCAACCGCCGTCTGCTATCTGCTGTCTGCTGAAGAACCTGCCTCCTGTTATCTTCTGTCAGGTGTTTCACCTGCCGTACGTTGTCTGCCGTCTCATCCGCCTTCATTACGTTCCGCTCAACTACGGTTTCTGGCTTACACTCTTCCCTATTCACCCCTTCCCTATTCACTCTCACACCTGCCGTCTGCTGTCTGCCGTCTGCCGTCTCTCCTTCGGGTTGACGCAGTGCCATTTCGAGCCGGACAATCTTTTCGTTCTGTTTGAGTTCCCGCAGTTCGAGTTTGTATACCTGCTCTTTGAGTTCGTTAATCTGATTTCGATTTCCCAAAAGCCAGATAAGAGCAATTGGTCCGCTGAATAGGAAGAATAGAGCGAGAAGAGTACCGAATATGGGAAAAATGATAAATTCCATGACGCATTTACTCCGGCAAGGATGAAAGATACCGATATTGAACAGTATAGATTACGAAATCGAAA
>WRCR01000131.1 GCA_009783865.1 Planctomycetaceae bacterium
CAACGCCTGCGGCGGTATGAATCCGCAGTACAAGCAGGGCGACATCATGGTTATCGAAGACCACATCAACTTAATGGGATTGAATCCGCTGGTCGGAATCAACGATGAGCGGCTTGGTCCCCGTTTTCCTGATATGTCGGAACCTTACGACCATGATCTGATTGACGCTGCACTTGAGATTGCCCGCAAGGAAAATTTTGCTGCTCACAAGGGGGTATATGTTGCCGTTTTGGGACCGAATCTTGAAACCCGCGCGGAGTATCGGTTCTTGCGGGCAATCGGTGCGGATGTTGTTGGAATGTCAACGGTGCCGGAAGTACTCGTTGCGGTGCATTGCGGAATGAAAGTGCTGGGTTTGTCGATAGTCACGGACATGGCATTGCCGGACGCATTGAAGCCGGGCGATGTAGCGGAAATCATAGCGACTGCTAACGCTGCCGAACCGAAGTTGACGAAAATCGTCAGCGGGATTGTTAGTGCTAGAAATGAAGAATAACCATGCCTCCGGCAAATCGCGGAAAGTTATGACCCCAATATAATACTATAACTCAAGAGGTTCCATGCAGCCGCTGCACTTTCGGGTAATACTGTTTTCGTTCATCCTTTATTTCCTTTGCTCCGGCATTACACTGCGGGACTTGCTCCTCGTTCATTCTTACCACACCATTCAGGACAACGCACTTGTCGATGTCCACTCAAGAAACATCTTCGAAGGTGCCGTCAGCGGCATGATGCTGCCCTTCGATAAACTTCACGATGATTACTCTCGTTTCATTCCGTATCGGCGGCAAAAGGAATTTTTCGGCGAACTCGAAAATAATTATGACGGCATCGGGATATCGTACACGGTGAGTTTCGACAAAAAAGAATTGCCGGTGATACTCTATACGATGTTGAATTCTCCGGCACATAAAGCGGGTATCCGAAGCGGCGATAGAATCGTGAAAGTTAACGGCAAAGATACCTTTTCATTATCCATAAGAGAACTTTCGCAACTCTTCGAAAAGACGAAAAGCAAAACCGTTTCGCTCACGATACAGAAATTTCAAAGCGGAGATATCGTTGAATTGACGCTGGAACGCCAGCCGCTTTTCCGTGATACCGTAGAAGGAGACCAAATCGAAAACGGCGAAAGAGTGTTCACGCTGCAAACGAAACCGGAAATCGGTTATATCCGAATCACTTCGTTTTCTTCTTCGACAGCAATGGAACTGCAAACCGCTTTGCAAAAAATTGACAAACCGGAAATCAAAGGGCTAATCCTCGACCTGCGGAATAACCCGGGCGGATATGTGGCATCAAGCGTAGAAGCGGTAAACCTGTTTATCAAACCATCTTCCAAAAACGATGTTGTCGTTTCAACTCGTTCCCGTGACGGCACAGTGAATTTTTCTCATCCTGTCAGCGAAGACGGCTATAAATTTTCCAAGCCGCTTGTCGTTTTGATTGACGGCGAAAGCGCGAGTGCGGCGGAAATTCTAGCGGCTGCCTTGCAGGATTATAAACGGGCGAAGATAGTCGGCGTGCGTTCCTTCGGAAAAGGCACCGTGCAGAAAATCATTGAATTGCCGTTCAATTCCGGCATAATCAAACTGACGCACAGCAGTTATTGGAGACCAAGCGGAAAAAACATCAATCGGTTCTGGAATTCCAAAGACGGCGACGAATGGGGTGTTTCGCCCGATGACGGCTACGAGGTAAAGGTCTCAGACGAACAAATTGCGGCGCAAATACTGTTGCGCGGTGTCCGTTCCAATGCCGTTGGTGAAAAGAAAGATGATTATCTGGCGGAATACATCAAGCAACTGTCAGATGAAGTGAAACAACTTGTCGGTCAGCAATCCGTCAGAAAACAAAAAGGACCGAAAGAAGAACTAGACGAAGAAAATGAAGAACCGGAAGAAAAGAAACCGGATGAACCATTTGTATTGCAGGGCAGCGCGCCTTATTATGACCCGCAGTTGGAAAAAGCGATAGAACTGTTTAGCAGCGGTCTTTAAGACCGCCGGTGTTATACTTTCGTCATTCCCGTGAAAGCGGGAATCTAGACGTATAGGGTTCACGTCCATTTTCTAGACCCTCGCCTTCACGGGGGTGACGGGAATTTGTCCACACCAAATCCAAAAACGCTCTAAACGGGCAAAATTTCTTTATTTTCGAAAATTTTCAAGAATTTTACGTTTTTCGGCAATTTCTCTCTTGACAAAACCGATTTTATGAATTACCATGTTGATTAGTTAGATACGGTTTTCCGTACAAACTAAATTTTTATTGTCATTTCCAAATTTTTTTTACTAACAGGAGAACTAATATGAAAGTTCGTCGTTTTGGATTTACCCTTGTAGAATTGCTGGTCGTTATCGCTATCATCGGCGTGCTGATTGCTCTTCTGCTTCCTGCCGTGCAAGCCGCCCGTGAGGCAGCCCGCCGCATGCAGTGTACAAATAAGTTGAAACAGTTAGGCATCGCAATCCACAACTATCACGATGTCCAATTCGCTTTCCCCGCCGCAGCCGTGTTTAATTACAATGGTCTTAAACCCGCCAGTGCAACCACAGTCGGTATTTCCTACACTATCAACACCGCTGACGTTGGTGTTATGCTAAGTGGTTTTATCGGTATGCTGCCGTATAACGAGCAAAATGCTCTTTACGACAAAATCGTATCGAACAAATTTGTTTACCAGTTCAACGTTAACTCGCCAACGTCGACCGGTACCGCGGGGGGGCTCCACACATTGACTAATGGTGTGCAAACTTCTCTTGACGCACAATCGTCCGGTGTCAACAATCCGGCAATTACGCGCTTGGATACACAGTTCTGTCCTTCGGACAGCAGTGCGAAGTCATCGTCTGATTCACAGGCAGGGCGTACCAGTTACCGGTTCAGCCACGGCGATTTCCCGTCTTACTTCACAGCAAGCACAACTATCGCCACGGCAGGAGGAAAAATCACCCCCAGCCGCGGTGCATTGACTGTCAACGATTGGACGGGCTTTAACAGTTTGCAGGCGACTGACGGTGCGAGCAACACTGTTGTTTTCAGTGAACGTGTTGTTTCCAATGCCGCACATGATGCCAATGACCGCAACATCCGGTCGGCAACTATGTTTATTGCGGCAATTCCTAATGCCGCCACCGATGCCACAGGTGTCGCGAGTTTTGTTGCGGACAGCAAAGGCAGAATGTATACTGCAACAGGAGTAGCATCGGGTTCTGGAGTAATTGGCGGCAGCGGCTGGCGCTGGGCAGACGGCAACCCGCATTTCACTGGTTTTCACACGATTTTGCAGCCGAATGCAAAATGTTCCGGTACACATACTCCTTCAGCAAATACAACTGGAACAGCAGTAACTGCTTCGAGTAATCACAGCGGCGGCGTGAATATCTGCTTGGGTGATGGTTCGGTTCGTTTTGTTTCCGACACGATTGACAACGGGGGTGCGGCCGTTGGTGCCAGCACGACCGGTATATTAGTCAAAGCCGACAATTTAGCCACTTCCAAGGGATCGCTTCGCACTAGCGGCAAGAGCAACTTGGGCGTTTGGGGTGCGATAGGTTCGCGCAACGGCGGCGAAAGCGTGACACTGTAGTGTGGGACAAATGACGTTAAGCGGCGGTCTCTAATACCGCCGTTGTTAGACAGCCGTCTTAAAAACGGCGACTAGACAAACGAACGACGATTAGCGGCGGTCTCTAGGACCGCCGTTTGAACAAAAACGTTCCCAGATAAACCGCAACGGCAGTTAAAACGATTGACGGTCCCGAAGGCAAATTAAAATAAACGCTTATCAGCAAGCCCGTCCAAGTGCAGAGGAAACAAATTACGATAGAATACAGGCATATCGGCAGCAGACGATTCGCTAACTTGCTTGCCGATGCAGCTGGAAGCGTCAGCATTGCAATAACGAGAATGATGCCGACAACTTTCACGAGTAAGACCACCGTCAATGCGGTTAAAACGAGAAGCAGTTGAAAATAAAACGTTGATGAAACGCCTCTAATGCGGGAAAATTCTTCGTCAAAACAAACGGCTTCGAGACGTTTGAAAAAAAGCATAACCGTCAGCAGGACAACGAAACACAGGAAACAAACGAGAGCAACATCGGACGGAGTTATCAGGAGAATGTTGCCGAAGAGGTAATTGGAAATGTTGACGCTGCCCGGTGTCAATTCAAAGAGCAGGAGTCCCAGTGCCATACCTACTGACCAGATTGCGCCGATGATGGTATCTTCACGTTCACCGGTTCGCAGGTGAACGAAGCCGATGAGCAGAGCCGCCGCTACAGCAACGGCAAGCGGAACGACGGTTGGATTAAGGCAGTGTCCCAGAAGTACTGCTGCGCCGCAGGAAGCGCAAACTGTGAGCAGGATGTATTGCAGAAACAAGCCGATTCCGATACCGCCGAGTGCGCAATGGGCAATCGCACCGGCAAGATAGCCGATACGGCGCACGACTACGAAAGTTCCAATCAAGCCGAAGGGAACTGCCGCAACTGCACCGAGCAGAAAAGCCCGCTGCATAAAAGGTAATTGAAGGGTCTCAAGCATAGAGATACGTATTGTTGCTGTTTTATCGGGGTTGTCAAGAACGGTATTTAACCGGTACTCCGGCTCTTGATTTTTCTGAATCGTTGATTACAATGATTAAATGATTATCATGATTATTGTAGATGACATTCTACTAGAGCGTTTTTGAATTTTGTGTAGACAAATTTCCGTCACCCCCCGCGAAGGCGGGGGACTAGAGAATGGACGTGAACCCTTTACGTCTAGATTCCTGCTTTCGCGGGAATGACGAAAGCGAATTCCAACTGTCCACACCAATTCCTGATATGCTCTAGAAAATCATACGAATCATTTAATCAATGTTATCAGTGGTTCAGACAAAGAACACAATCATGCCCGACTCCGATCTACCTAAACCGTTGTGGAAATCACCAATCTTTCTCGTCTCTATGGCGGTGTGCCTGCTCCTTTTTCTGTTTGGGGGATATCTGTTTTTCATTTGGACACCGCCGCTGGTTATCTCACCGGCAACGACACGCATTACCGGTCCGCTGACTGCAAAAGGTGACATTGATTTCTTCAAAGCACTCGAACAGCGGTACTATCCGCCGGAACTTGCCACCGACGACAACGGCTTCCGTATCTTCGTGCGTCTCTTCGGCGATGTCAGCGATACTGCAAAAGGTTCAGACGCGGAGTTTTACCGACTGCAAAGATATGAAAAACTCGGTCTCGACCCGAAGGTGCCGCCGACATTGATATTTCCACTCGAGCCGTGTGATGTCTATAAGAATTTCTATAGAGCAAAGGGTGAAACGGTTCCTATCGACGAGTACTCTATCGGCAGAACTCCGTGGACACTCGAAGATTATCCCATGCTCGAAGAATGGTTGAAAGACATTGATGCACCGCTGGATGCCATTACGGAGGCAATTCGCAAACCGGTGTTCTTTGCTCCGTTTCTGCAAACCCATGAGGCAGCCGAATCCGATATTCCGCAAAACCTTCTTATTATTTACCTGCCTGATATTGAGATGTTCAGAATCATTGCACGAATGTTTCAGGCAAGGGCAAATTATCGAATTGGTCAGGGTAACATCGACGGAGCCATTGACGATAAACTCACACTACATAGATTGTGCCGTCTTGTTCCGCAGGGCGGTCCCCTTTGTCAGTATTTGGTAGGTCTTTACATCGAAGGAATAGGGGCAGCAATACCGGTCAGTGCGAACCCCGAACATCCGCTGACGGAGCAGCAGATTCGGCGTTTGCTCGAAGGTATTGACGCGCTGCCGCCGCGGACACCTATCAACAACGCTTTTGAATGGGAACGTCTCCAAGTGTTGGACTGTATTCAAGCCATTGCTCGGAGAAAAACAGCAGTCGCCGACTACTCGAAAAGTGTAGACGGATTAGGTGTCTATGATAGAATCATGTCTATTTCCTGCAACTGGAATATCGTTTGTCTCCGGTTAAACGAAGTATATGATGCCCTGCTGGAACCGGGTTCGCGGACAAAATTCGATTCACTGGTTAAAAAAGCGAACCCGCTAATACCGATAACGGTATTTGAACGAATTAAATTTTACAGCCGTTTTATGTCCCCTAGCAGCCGCGGTAATTTTGTTGCCGATGTTCTCATTCGTCTTTATCACGCTCCAGAGGTGAGTGCGGCAAAAGGAGCGGTGCGGCGTACAGAATGTGCGGAAAATCTGCAACGTTTATCGCTTGCGGTTTTGCTTTATCAATGCGAAACCAGCAAATTACCGGACGAAAATTGGGCGGCGCAAATCGAAAAGTATCTCGGTGAAAATCCGCAGCGGTATTTTTCTTGTCCGTCGAATCCTTCGCCGGAAGGACAAACTACTTATGCGATGGTTCAGTACGCCAACGCAGTCGGCGGCTCTCGTGATTCTCGTGACGTGTTGATGTTTGTCGAATTGAAAGCACCGGTGGCGTTGGACAAAGCAGTCATTTCTGCGGATGACGTTTTGAACCGCCGCAATATCGTCAATAAGCATGCCGGCGGTATCAACACCGCTCATCATAGTGCCGCCGTTCGGTTCTTGGGCGACTTCGTCAGCACCGAAGAATTAAGACGATTGCTGGGACTATAATCAATTCATCAGATAATCAATATCAATCGGACAATGTATTCCTTCGAATATAATGCAGAAACAATCCGCTATGCGGTCTTGAAAACACCAGATGCCCGCTCCGACCGAAAGCATTAAAACACTGAACATCACCATGCTGTTAATGCCGAAGCCGATAGACATCAAATTCAACTGCGGCAGCGTCTTTCCTAACAAACCGATGACAAGCAGCGAAATAAGAACCGAAACAATCACCGGCGCAGCAATACGTATCGAAAGCGAAAAACTTAAACTCAACAGTTTCAAAAACATTATCGCAATCGAATCCGTCATCGCTCCTGAACCAAGCGGCAATGTTTCAAACGTATCAAGCAGCGAAGCAAGCACGACCCGCAAACCGCCGATACAAGCAAAGACCGTAACCGCAAGATAATTCATAGCCCGCGCCAGCAGCGGGGACTGGTCGCCGGAAATAGGGTCAAATATCTGCGAAGCCGTTAAACCGCCTATCTGCCCGATGACTTCACCGGCAATCGCTATGCCGGTAAAGAAAATACTAAATGCTAAACCGATTGCAATGCCGATAATCAACTCCGAAACGACCAGAAGAGCATAATCGACAAGATGTTCCGGCTCCGCAATCTGCACCGTCCATTGCGCAGGCAGCATCAGAATCGCAAGCGTGAACGCTAATAAGGCACGAATTTGCATCGGAATATCAGCACCGCCGAACACAGGCGCACCCATAACGATGCCGCTGACTCTCGTCAATACCAGCGAAAAAACTAACACCCGCGATGTGTCAACGTATTGATACCAATCCAAATAATATGCAGCGGTTTCCCCGCCCGTAAAAAGTTATTGTTCCTGATGAATCAGTTGTTCCGGTATGTTCGTAAAAAGTTCACTAGAGAAGTCAATCATCGCTACCGCCATCCACGGCATCAAAAGTACTATAACGATGACCATCACCGTAATCTTCACGACTATCGCAATGGTCTGCTCTTGTATCTGCGTCAACGCCTGAAACAAACCGATGAGCAAGCCGACAACCGAACCGGCAAGCAATACCGGCATCACTATCAGCAAGGCGACATAAACAGCATTCCGAAATAAATCAACGGCGAGTTGTGCGTCCATATTACGGTGTTATTTCAACGTGTTATCCCGTTAGTAATCTAACGGCTTCCGGCAGCATCATTGCCAGCGGCGAAGTGTTTTCCGGCAGATAATGCTCGAAACTTTCCAGCAGCATCACGACAACGAGCCGCCAGCCGTCCATTAAAACGAAGAGCATCAACTTGAACGGCAGCGAAATGATGACCGGCGGAAGCATCATCATACCCATTGAAACCATTACGCTGGCTATCACCATGTCAAGTACTAAAAACGGCAGATAAATCTGAAAACCGATTAAAAACGCTGTCTTCAATTCGCTCAACATAAAAGCGGGCAGCAGTGCGCGCCACGGAACATTCCGCCACGTCATTATTTCCGGTGCTTCGTAATCCTTGATATAACGCAGAAAAACAAGCACGTCATCGGTGTTGTTGCACCGCATGATTTGCTCCGCCATGAATTGCCGGATAGGACGCTGTCCTCTTTCAAACGCCGGTTCCAAACCGATTTCTTTTTGACTGAACGGCAAGACCGCCTCGGTATAAACCTCTGACCAAACCGGTGTCATTATCAACAGCGTCAAGAACAGCGACAAAGCCGTTATAACCTGACTCGGCGGAAGTTGATTTGTTCCAATGCCTTGCCGCAAAACCGCTAACACGACCAGTATGCGGATATAGCAGGTCGTCATTATCAAGATGGACGGCGAGATTGTTATCACCGTCAGAATAACCATGATTTGAATAGTCGAAGTCAACCCGCCGGGCGTTCTTAAAATTTCAATGCCCGGTAAGAATCCTGCGGGGACTTCCAGCGACATGTTTCCGTCCCGCGGCGGCGTTTCTTCAATCGGCGGACTCGGAAATGTCGGATTTTTATCAAACGTTGTCGGTTCTTTAGAACGGTTGACCGAAGCATTGTTTGCGTCAACTTCGGGTCTCCACAAATGCGGTTCAGTGCGACCGGCATAAGTTCCGTCAGAAGGTCTGCGCGGGTTGTAATTGTTCAGTGTTGCTTCTTGCGAAAGTACAACATCGGTCAACAGCGAAAAGAGAATTGCAAACGCTATAAACTTCCAACCGTTGATAAATGTATTAACCATAGCGTCCTCCTTTGCTTGGAATACCGTTTGCGAGTATTCCGGCAAGTCCGCTGTCGGGTTCGCTGACTAAATCGATGTTAGAACTGCGGCGGGAGCGGGAATTATCATTCCCTGCTCGTATTGCTGGTCGCTGATTTGCAGTGAAGTATTCGCTGCTGCCATGTTCTGATTTTTCAACTTCCGCAAGCGTTTTTTGAAACAAAGCGATGGCGGAATTCTTATCTTGTCTGCGGCACATTCCGAGCAACTGCACCACTTCGTCAGGGTCTGTAATTTCCGTTATAGCCGAAACGCCGTCCGCAGTGACCGACACGAGAATCAATCGGTTGCCCAGCCGGAGAAGTTGCAGTTGTATCTTTGGCGATAAACACGTTTTACCGAGATTTTCAAACGCTTCACTGGGCAAAAGCCGACCGCCCGATTGACGCGAGAATTTTTTGAAAAGCAATGCCATGCAAAGAAACAGCGAGAGAACTATCAGCAAACTGCTGACAACGGAAATTACCGGCGCAACCGGAGACGATAACTTCGATTTCTTGCCGTCTTTATTCTTTTCGTTTTTGCTGAATGACAACGGCTGGTCAAGAACTTCGTCGTTCTTTACGGTTTTGTCTTCATCTTTGGAGATATTGTTTTCAACGCCAACTTCAACGGTGTTTTCAACGTTGTATGAAGCGGGTTGAACGAATTCACGTTCTGCTGTCGGCTGTTCTGCCGGTTGTTCTG
>WRCR01000132.1 GCA_009783865.1 Planctomycetaceae bacterium
CGCTCTCCGACAAAACGATAGTTTCCGTCAAACAACGCTAATGCTGCACCGGCAAGCGAAGTGTTGCCGCAGAAACGAACCTTTTCCAATGGAAACATCTTTGGAATAAGACCTACTCGCTGCGCCGCCTCTGCTTTGATATAACTTCCGAAACCGCCAGCGATGTAAAAGGTGTCGATGTCGCTCAATGTTAATCCTTGTCGCTTCAATAACAAAGTGATACCCGACCGAATTGCTCCTGCCGCTAACTGAAATTGCCGGACATCGGACTGCGTTAAAACTATATCCTGCGAAAGAACATATGCCGGTTTGCCGCCTGAGTTAGCCCAGCGGTCTGAAAACGGCGTATCCTTTTGAACGTTAAACTTGCCCGTTGGGTTAATGAGATTGAAGCGCAGGAGTTCCGAAACGATTTCAATCAAGCCGCTGCCGCAGATGCCGTTGGGCTTTTTGTTGCCGATGGTAGTTAATTTTACTTCGCCGTCTTCGCTGATTTGTACGCTGCTGATTGCCCCCGGCAGTGCCAAGGTTCCGCAGTTGATTCCGCCGCCTTCAAAACAGGGACCCGCTGCCGTTGCAGCGACAACGATTTTACCGCCGGAGAACAAAGCGAGTTCGCCGTTGGTTCCGATGTCGATTAAAAACGAGGTTTCTTGCTTATCTGCTAATCCGAGTGCAAGCGTACCGGCAATGATGTCGCCGCCGACAAAGCCGCAGAAGAGCGGCATTGTTTCGATTTGAATCGGCGAACTTGCGATTGCCGCCCATCGTATATTCGGAAATTTTTTTATCGGTGCTTCAAACGGAGCATAGCCAAGCGGAGAAGGGTCAATGCCGAGAAACAGATATTCCATAACGGTATTACCTGCAACAGATATTACTTCAAAGTGTTCAATCGGAATACCGCTTTTTTCGGACAGTTCCGATAGCATACTGCTCACGTCTTCCGAAATGCAATGGTGCAGCGTTTCCAAAGCGGCGGGATTTTCAAGTATCCGCTGTATTCTGGTGATAACATCCGCGCCGAATTGACGCTGAGAGTTAGCCCGTGAAACAACTCCTAAACGTTTCGGGCGGTCTGCGTTCCCATCGGTCGAATGAAGTTGATACAATTCGGCGGCAAGCGTTGTTGTACCGATGTCGAGAGCAACGCCGTACTTTGCCTGCCGGTTGACAACGGCGTTGTCAAGAATTGACGCTGCTAAATTTTTTTCCTGAATGACGAGTTGCCGGACATCGTGCCGTAATGAATTTTCAGGCACAAAAACATCAATGTCGTTTTCGATTTTGTATTGGCAGGCAGCGATACCTGTTCCATCTTCATTGAAAATAGAGCAAGTACATTTTTTGCAGAGACCTTGTCCGCCACAGTCGTTCCGCAACGGAATGCCGGCTCGCATTGCGGCATCGGACAGGAGTGTACCGGCAGGAACATCAACGGTTATATCGGATGGCTGGAAGTGAACGGAACAGTTTGTCATGATGCATTTTGAAAAACGTAATTATAATGATATAATAGACGAAAACAATACGTTGTACCTTACCATCCTTTCCTAATGAGTAATCCCGAAAACAACACTGAAAATAATCCTGAAAACAAAACGGGCGATGTTCCCGAAATGCAGCCGAATGATGAAAAACAGGCGCATTCACCGATACCGCGTCAAATATCTTTCGGCAATCTGTTCTTCTTTTCGCTTCTTGCGGCGATTATGATTTTCGGGCTGGTTCTTTTCCGCAACGGCGGAAACGATAATACCGGTAAAATCACTTGGGGCGAATTCAATCAAAAGTTGGCGGAAGATAAAGTATTGGAAGTCAACATCGAAGGAACAACGCTCAAGGGCAAGATGAAACCCGAAAAAGAAGAGAACGTAAGTCCTTCTGCCGAAAAGAGTAATAGCAAGGCGAAACCGCTGACGGAGATTCCTTTTATAACCGAGATGCCGCTGCCGGCACTGGCTGATGAAACTCTCAATCGGCAATTACAGGAAAAACTCGGCAAGAAGTACAGCGCAACGCAGCCGCCGGACTATACGAACACGTTGACGATGATGTCGATGCTGTTTTCGATTGTGATTATTGTTGCAATAATTTATATGTTTCGGCGGACACGGGAACAGATTTCCGGCGGTATGATGTCGGGCTTCGGACGCAGTCCGGCAAGACGGTACGAAGGCGGACAGGAAACTACCTTTAAGAACGTTGCCGGTCTCGACGGCGTGAAAGGCGAACTTGCCGAAATTGTTGATTATCTGAAGGAACCCGAAAAATACCGCAGAATGGGTGCAAGAGTACCGAAGGGAACACTGTTAATTGGTCCTCCCGGCACAGGAAAAACCTTGCTGGGCAGAGCGATTGCCGGTGAAGCGGGCGTGCCGTTCTTTTCAATCAACGGCAGTGAGTTTATTCAGATGTTTGCGGGTGTCGGCGCAAGCAGAGTCAGAGACCTTTTCAATACTGCAAAAGAAGCGGCACCGGCAATTCTCTTCATAGACGAAATTGATGCCGTCGGAAGACATCGCGGTACCGGTATTGGTGCTGGACATGATGAGCGGGAACAAACGCTGAATCAAATCTTGAGCGAAATGGACGGTTTCACTCCAAGCGAGTCGGTAATGGTGATGGCGGCAACGAACCGCCCCGATGTTCTTGACCCTGCACTGCTTCGACCGGGCAGATTTGACCGGCATATCACCGTTGATAGACCGACTGTCAAAGGGCGCGAAGAAATCTTTGCCGTTCACATACAGGGAATTCCGCTTGCGGAAAGCGTTGACTTGCAAGTACTTGCGAGAAAAACGGTGGGCTTCACCGGTGCGGATATACGGAATCTTGTCAACGAAGCAACGCTTTGGGCGACCCGCAATGGAAGAGAAAAAGTCGAGACAAGCGATTTTGAATATGCTCATGATAAAATCATAATGGGCTTGAAGCGGGAAGAGTTGATAACGCCGGAAGATCGGAAAAAGATAGCGTATCATGAGGCGGGGCATACAATAGTCGGCTGGTTTCAACCGGTTCCGGCACCGGTTCATAAGGTTACGATAGTGCCGCGGGGGCGTTCCCTTGGGGCGACTTACACGCTGCCGGAAGGCGACCAAGTCGGATTGACGGCAGAGCAGGCGAAGGCACAACTTTGTTTTGCGATGGGCGGAAGAGCAGCGGAATTGCTGGTGTTTAATGAATTGCCGACGGGTGTTGAAAACGATTTGAAACAGGCAACAAAGTTAGCGCGGCGAATGGTAATGAGTTGGGGAATGAGCGAAAAACTGGGACCCGTTGCGTTCAGCACTGATGAGACGCATCCGTTTCTTGGTCGGGAAATCGGTTCGGCAAGAGAGTTCAGTGAAGAGACCGCCCGTTTGATTGATGGAGAGGTTTGCCGATTTTTGCATGAGGCAGACCGTTTAGCGTATCAGATACTTGAGCAGAAACGGGAGTTGCTTGACAACCTTGCAGCTGCATTGGAAAACGAAGAGGAAATCGACCGAGAAGCAATCGAAGCGATTCTAGGTACTTCTCCGTACAAGAAAGAATAACAGAGCCGATTTGCGTAAGTAAATCGTTTTCATGTTGTCGCTGCTTGCGCAGCGGTAATGTGGTAGTTTTCACTGGTTTTCAACATATTTTACTGCTGTTTCTACGGCATCGTCTTTCCAAAGATACCGGATACTGCCGCCTTCAGCGGACGGTTCTGCGAACCGCCGTTGTTATCACGTCACCTTCAAAGTCGTTTGAATCCGAGTTTTTTCGTATCTATTCCATCCCTGAAAGATACGAGTTGTCAAGTGGGGGGTCTTTTGTGTTTTTTCGTAAAATTTTGTTGTTTCAGGCGTACACCGAGCGGCTCCGAGTCTCTCGGAGTTCACCGGTCAACGCTCTTTTTTATCGTTTTGTCTTTTGCTCTCTATCGTCGATTCGTTCAGTCACAGCATTTTCGAGGCTGCACGACCCAATAAGGTCACACGGCTCACACGCCGCTTGCGCCCCCATCCATCCCTTCGTGATAGCGGCCTCTGATTCCAGAGGACACCCAGTGTCAAAGACATCGGCACTGATGATATTTTCCGATTGTCTCGAATATCAAAGGGTCCAAATCAGCAACACGTCCAATAAGACGCATGTCCTACAAATCAATGGAATAGAACGAACCTCTTCGATTTCAAGGAACCGTTACAAAAACGGTTCGACAACAAACGTTTCGACTGTTTCAAAAATTATTTTGCCTTTCTTGTTTTTTATGTTATAGTGTCTCGTCCGGTGAAGCGGAGGCGGGCTCTGCTGAGGAGCAGCCTGCCAAGGAATAACCTGACCAACGAGAATCACGCCCTTGTCTTGCTTCGGCGATTCAAAGGCGTTTTCTCCTTTTTTCGAAAATGATTCTTGTTGCCAATGCCTTCTAAAACCTCCCTCGACGACCGCAGGTCGTCCTTTTTCTGCGTTGACTTCGGAGGCTCGTAGTGAAATTGATACGTCTTGTCCCAACGCAGGATGTGCCAAACAATAGTTGCCAGCCGCCGCATCACTGCAACTCTTGCCGTCTTTGCCCCTCGCCGCATTTTGATCTTCTTGTGCCAAATCTTCATCTGAGGACATTTTCGTACAACATGATTAACCGCAAAATTGAAAACACATCGAGCCATTCGGCTGCCCGCCTTTGTAATCGATCCAAGACGCTGAGTCGCTTCGCCGCTGTTGCGGCAACCCGGTGTCAAACCGAAATAGTTCGCCAAACTGTCGGGAGTCCTGAATCGTGTAATGTCGACTATCCGTGAAAGTAATGTTATCGCCCTCATCGCACTGATTCCGGGAACTGACAGGAGACGATACAATGCCGGATGACCTTCGTAATACTTTGCCAGTTGCGATTCGACGGATAGTATTTGTTCGTCGTATTCCTTCCATAGTTTGAGATGAATGTCAACTTCAATACGATCTGCGATAGGCAAAACAATTTTTTCAAGCCAACACCGGTTTTTTGCGTTCCATAACGCTTTTGTGAAGGAGCGTCTTGTTCGATGTTATGTTTTCGTAACAATCCGCGAACTTTATTGACAATCTTCGTTCTTTGCGCAATGAAAAATGTTCGCAGGTTAACCAGTTGCCGAATCTGAGCGTCAGTCGCTTCGGGAAGATAGATGCGTTGAATTCCATTGGGACGGGCTCCATCGCGTAGACGTTTGCGATTGTTCCAAAGGAGTTCACAAAGGGCGTTGGCATCGCGCCTGTCCGTTTTTTGCCGTGCCTAGCTGTTGGGCTGAATGACAACGATTTCTTTGCAGCAGCATTGTTTGAGTTTGGCATAAAGCCAATCGTGAAAACCGCATACTTCGAAAATAGCCATGAAGCCGCGGGTTTTTCCGGCGCGTTTAACAAGCTTGGCGAAAAAATCGTTAATGCTGTCATTATCGGTACGAATTTGACCGGTTTGAATGGCATCTCCATTTTCGTTTCGCATATTAATAGTGATTTGGGCCTTGTGAAGGTCGATACCAAGATACAACATGATGGTCTCCGTAAGTAAAAGGTTGATGGTAAAATCAATTTTAGTTCACAAAAGACCGTTGTGCATTTCTTAACACGTATCTTTCTGAATATCACACAAACAGCGTCATGTAGGCGTTTGCTTTTTTTGCCGATAAGGAATAGCAAGTAATTTCCTTTCCTTTTTCCTTATCAGACCGATGCCATACCCGCTGGTCAACATATTTTTCACTGCGCTGCGATTTGACATATTTGGGAAAAAATACACGCCGCTCTTGTTAAAAAAGTCCGAAAAGCAAAAGGAAAAAAACTGAACCGTCCGTGTTAATCATTGATAGTCAAACCATCAAGAGTATCGCAAGTATTTGTCTGACAATAGGTTATGCTGCCCGTTTCAAATTCGTTCCATTTACTGAAGAGAACGCGCTGTCCATCTGTTCCCGCAGAAGATGAACTTCTTTCTCCATTTCCGTCCGCTCTTCACGAATCCTGCGCTGCGCATCATCAAGTTTTGTCTCACGGCGGCTGATTTCCGCTTCACGTTCCGCTGCTGTTTTTTCCCGTTCATCAAGTGCTTTTTCCGTTTCGGCCGCCCAGCGGTCAAGTTCCTCCCGCCGCTTCAACATCGTTTCGTACTGTTGCAGCATCTCATCCCGGCTTTGTTTTAACTCATGCTTCTGTCCTTCGATCCGCATCGACAATTCTTGATACTGCCTACTCAATCGGGAACGGATTTCGGTAACCGACTTTTTCAAGTCCTCGGACGATGACTCACCGGAAAGACGCAGCCAAAGTTCTTCCGTTGCTAGCCGAATTTCCAAGGTTTCACGAAGCATGCGTCCCAGTTCTTCCCGCGACCTTTCCATCGCAAGACGAAGTTGTTCCAGCCGCTTGTTCTGACCGGCTATTTCCTGCCGCTCGTCATTCAAACGTTTCAAAGCAATTTCCTGTGTTTCCCGCAATCGGCGGCGCTCTCCTTCGTTTGCCTTTTGCATCTGCACCCGCTCACGCATCAGTGCTTCACGAATCCGTCCGGCTTCGGCATTTGCTTCATTGACTCTTGTTTCAAACTGCTGTAATTCCTTGTATTTTTGCTCGTCAAGCGAAACCTGATGTTCCCGCAGTTTGAGCGATTCATCAAACGCCGCCTGCTCGACTTCCTGCTTCTTCATTTGCGCTTCCAACTCGATGAGAACATGATTTCTCTCTTCGATTTTAATCTCGCGGCGATTCAACTCTTCTGTTCTTGTTTTACGCAGTTGCTCGAATTCTTTCCATTGACTTTCAAAAAGTCCGCTGCGGTGACTCCAATCCTCTTCTGCTTCTTTTATCAGCATTTCGCGGTGAATCAACTGGTCTTCAATTCTGCGGAAACGGTTTTCCTGTTCCGCTTGTTTTTGAACATACTCACTGCCGAGTTGCTCGAAACGCCGCTGAAATATGTCTTCCAATTCCCTTTTCCGCTCATCGTATTGCCGATGCAGGTCATCATATCTTTGCGAAAAGTTGGATTCTATTTCGTCTTTTCTTGCGGCAACTTCGGAATCGATTCTGTCAATACGCATGCGATATTCCGATTCCAGTTTTCGCTGCAAATTTTCATACGCGTTTTTTTCTTCGGCAAGACGCTGCAAAAATTCGGTTTCGATTTCTTTACACTTTGATTCGAACCGGCGTTGATAATCCGCTTTGCTTTCGGCTAATTTTGCTTCGAGTTGTTCCCGATATTCCTCGACTTGAGCGACAATTTCTGCTTCGCGCTGGGCGGCAATATCCTGTAATTCCCGCTCTCGGATGCAGAGCCGCTCTTCGACTTCAGCCCGGCGTGCTTGTACTTCAAGACGTTCATTTTCGATGACGCGTTTTTCGTTGTGAACCCAATCTTCCTGTGAAATTTGCCGGAGTTGCAGCCGCTCTTCTAGTACTGCAATTTCCTGCTGCCGTTTTTCGACTTCATCAACTTTGGTTTGCAGGGACAATTTTGTGTTCCGAACTAGGGTCTCAAACTGTGCCATTCGGGCGTTGAGTTGGCTCTCACGGTGGTCTATATCCTCTTGCCGGGCAAGATACTGCGAATTTTGTCCGCAAGCGGGCGTTGCCCTTGTAGAGGAACGGTTCGGAGAATCAAAAAAATTAACCTCTTTTCTGGAAAGAGGACTATCGAAATTGTACGAACGATTGCTTGACATTTGAATAATTTCGGAATGATTCGTTTGTAAAATAAAAAACCGCCGCGGCTGCACCGCAAAACCCTTTCAATCGTTATTATCGGTAATTCTTGCCTATTTTCTTTAATTTTTTTTGAAATTTCAAGGCGGCATTTTTTGCTATTGAAACGAAATCGCCATCGCTACCCAATGATGAAAATACCAAGAAAAAAACTCAAACAAATGCAAATGCGTAACCTATCATAGAGCAAAGAATTAAATCAAATACAGTGCTATTCGGCATAACACTTTGTGTTCAATAAAGACCGACGAACAGCGTTCATCGGTCAGTTTTTCAAAACAACAAATCGAAATTTCGTGAAAATTTAGTCGGTTTTCTCCTTTGTGGGAGGTACACAAATCTCCTGGACGGAAACATGACATCTAATCTTTTAAGTATTCTGGTTTAATTATTGGTAGTTTCCTACGCATTTCAAGCAAAGGCATGAGATACTTTTGTTCTGCGTTCTGTTCGTCTTTATGGAACCCGATTTCTTTCTCTTTTTCAATAAGAAAATCCACTACTTCACACTGAAGTTCCAGTAGGGACTTTGTTTTGTTTACATTCCACCACTCGCGGTGGGATTGTCCACGTAAAAACGTCCTAAAATTGGGGTATGTATGAAGTTGACCATCGGCACCTACTCTCATTTTGTAAGGCATGCCGTGTATGGGACAGACAATATCTTCGAACAATTCCTTTGCCACATCACCTAACGTAACATCTGCGCGATCACCAGGAGCCATACTGCGCATTCCACTGTATGAATACAAATAAGTATTGCTCTCAAAAAAATCAACCAGCACTGGCAGGGCAGATTCACCTGAAAGATAAATCTCACGCATCAATGGTCTGGCTAAGCCATAATACGTACTTCTCCCTACTCCCGTCAGTTTGTCATTGTCCTTGGAGAGTAAAACGCTAAAATCGTTAAGCAGATTCAAGTTACGTTTCACGTTGTCTGCAACAGAGGGAACTCTAAAAGGCATGCGTCCTCCATTGTTTTGCGTATAACTTTCATTAATCGTGCGTGACATATTCCCTCCTATTTGAATCTGCGCAAAAACCCGTTCGCCTATGCATAATATGATTATTGCTGGAAGCAAACACAACTTCAAATGTACATTCAGTACTCTACGCATAAAACACCTTTTGAAATAACGTAATCCGATCTATATGCTGACCCCCGAGATAGACCATTTCCCAGTCCTGCGGCAGGTGCCGGAAAAAGGTCTGAGCTTTTTCGGCAAACCCTTCGACGAAGACGGCATCATCTTCGAGTATAAGGACGGAATGGATTCCGCTGCTCAGTAAATGTCCCTAAACTCTAACGTATTGCAAAATCTAGGGTTGTGTAAAAAGCGGTGAAACGCTATGCTTCCGAAAAGTTTCAACACAAAGGAGACAATATGCGAATCACCAGATGGAATTATAGCACCGACTTGACCGATTTGTAATGGGATACCATAAAACAATTTTTTCCGAAGCCCAAACGCACCGGTCGTCCGCCCGCTGACCCGCGGCAAATAATCAACGCCGTCTTTTATCTCATCCGAACCGGGTGTCAATGGCGCATGCTGCCGAAACACTTTCCGCCATGGAAGACCGTTTATAATAACTTTCGCTGTTGGAAAATCAGCGGCATTTGGAAAAAAATACACGCCGCTCTCGTTAAAAAAATCCGAAAAGCAAAAGGAAAGAAAACTGAACCGACCGTGTTATACCGTAGCCGTTTAAGAATTCCGGTCAGTTTTGATATTGATGGAAGTTC
>WRCR01000133.1 GCA_009783865.1 Planctomycetaceae bacterium
AGCGCATCATTCGGACGCTCAAGATACCGATATGCCAGCACGATTTGCAGCATTGCATCTAATACTTCAGGTCTGGTTTGATAGCGCGCAGCCGCAAGGTCGAACAGCGTTATCGCTTCATCATATCGTTTAAGTTTCATTAACAGAGTGCCTTTGCCGAAGATTGAATTACGCAGCATTAGATACTCGGACTCCGATAATTCAAAAACCCGCTGCCGCTGAACAAGCATCTGTTCAGTCGTTTCAATTTGCTGCAGCGCATTTTGCAAATCGGCAATTACCTCCGCTTCAACTTGTCGACGGACATCTTGCAGCGGCGAATCGTTTCGGCTCTTTTCCGTCTTTTCCGCTCTCGCAAGAAAACACTGCGAAAGAATATAATGAGCGTCAGCCGCCTGCACAGCATTAGGATGAATTCTTAACGCATCTTCAAGATACGGAACAGCGTCTTCAAAATTCCCCTGTTCATAAAGCAGTTTGCCGAGAGCGTAAATTGAATCCCGATATACCGCAGCGGTCGGTGCATAATCGCTGATGAGATTCTGCTGTAAAAGCGTTTTCGCTTTATCGAATTCCTTCTTCTCATAATATACTTTACTTAACGCAAGCCGAACACGCGGAATGATAGGATGATTTGAATATTCTTTCAACGCTTTTTCTAATTCGATTTGCGCTTCATTCAGACCGTCAATGTTGATAAACATTTCGCCCAGGTAAAACAGTGTTTCCGGCTGACGTTCCATCCAATTCAATCGAAGATACTGTTTATAAAGTGCGATACTTCGGCGGTAGTCCTTTCCGAGCCGATAATAGTCCGCTGCCTGCCAAATCTGTTGTTCGTAATCCGTTTCGCCGAAACGAAATTCCGCATAGCGGCGGCGTTCTTCCCCCGCTTTGCAATAGAGTTCCCAAAGTTCTATTTCCAGTTTTTTCGTATTACCGCCGAAGGTTTGATTCAACTGCCGCTGCGAATCCGCCGCCCAATTTTCGTATACTGCACTTCGGAAGCGGACAATTTCAACTTCCGGCATGACTTCCCGCGCTATGTACAGCATTGTTAAAATCAGTTTGTACTTTTTCTGCTGCAATGCTTCGCGGATATGTTCATAATATCTTATCAGAATATCACGCTTGGTTAGGAAGGGACAATCGTAATTCTTGCCGGCACGCAGTATATCAAAACCCCGTGAGTATCCGGTCAATACGGTGTCATATCTGCCTCGCCGATGTTCTAAATTCGCCCAAAGAAAGTTAGCCGCCGCCGCCTCCGAAGATGTTGGATATGTTTCCGCAAGATAAAGAAACGATTTTTCTGCTTGCGGCAAATTATTTATTCTTTCAAAACAAATTCCTTCCAGCAATTTGGCGGTTCGAAGCCAGCGGGGAATGAACGTATCTCGATAAGCAACTTGACCGAAGAGCGATAATGCCTCGTTGTATCTTTCGTTTGCCAAAGCGAAGTATTGCTGCGATGTTTTCGGCGCAGTAGTTAAAGCCGGAGCGGTCCTTCTTGCCGGTTGTTCCGTTCCCGCTTTTATTTTGCCTTCTGCCGGTGAATCTTCCTTCGGTAAAACGAGAACCGCATTGGGCGACAAGGGCTTCGGCGGTTGTAATTGCTCGTCTTCTGTTTCAACTTGCATATATGCTTGAATAATCACCGGTGTTCTGTTTAATTGCTTCATTCGTTTTAGCAGAGCGGAATCAGGTTCATCTTCTTGCAAAACTTTCCGCGGTTCAATTATTTGCGGATTAATATCCTGCGGGTTGATTAGCAGCGGACTTACGTCCTGCTCTATCATTTGACCTTGTTTGCGAAACCGCTCTGCTTTGAAAAATGCAATTTGTCCTCTAACGAAGGTGCGAATCGTTTCAAGTTTATCAAAACGGGGAACACGGCGGAAACTTTCTTCCGCTCTTTCAATTTCATTCTTTTGAAGCAGTATCAATGCTTCGAGTAGATGACCTTCATACCGTTCTTCTTCAAGTATTAGCGGATGGTTGATAAACAACTGAATATATTTTTCTGCCGCTGTGAGATTCTGATTTGCCCCCAGAAAATATGTGTTTGCCAAGTACCAGTAAATCAATTTCGTGTTCGGCGCATCGTTTTCCAAAGCCCGAATGAGCGGTTCTCGGCATCGTCCGAGTTCACCTGCCTGATACAATGCTTTGCCGTAGAGAAAATATCCTTCGCCGCGCCGCTGCGGCGGAAAGCCGAGTTTGTTGGACTCCGCAAGATAGTTTGCCGCTGCAAGATAAAACGGCGGTGTACTTGACGACGGATTCAAGTTCGCTATCGACAATGTTGACGCACCGAGTATGAAATACGCCATTGAGCGGGTTTGATAATCGTCTGCCTTGATATACGGAAGAAGTTCTTCGGCGAACATTATCGCTTCACCATAAGCACCGAAGTCATAACTCGAAATAACCGTTTGAATCGTAGGACGGTAAATGTACCTAATAGTGTAGCGGATTGTTAGAGCAGATAGAGTGATACAGAAAAGGAGCAAAAATATCCCGATTGTCACGGCAAGTCCGAGATGGTCTTTCGACCAGTAATAGCAATCATCGCGGAAGTCGAGGATAATATCGAGAACGATGTTGCCGGTCGATACGCTTAATTCAAGGTCGTCCTCTTCGGCATCGGCGGGTTTCTTCTTGCGCGGACCGGGAACGTCGTCCTCGTCATCTTCAACAACGGGCTTATTCCAGTTGAACCGCCGTTTGCGTTCCGGCTGCTCCTGTTCTTCGTCGTCCTCGTCTCGTCTTTTGAATTTAGCCATACAGAAACACCAGTGTCAGCGTATAATAACAATCGATGCTGTCCTTTGCAAGAGAGAAAATTCCCAGTCCGCCAGCAAGTTTTTGCGACAAACCACCTAACATCAAGCCCTAAATTAAAAAAAATTATTGACGTAACCGCTTGAAAACAAAACACTTCTGAAAATTGTATCTTTTTGCACATGGTGACTACCTATCTTAACGTTGTTTTACCCATTTTAACATTTTCAATAATAGCCGCCGGTGTCAACCGGCAGAAATATAACAGCGCAAATGATAACACCACCGCTAAAGTTGGCAAGAGCAAAAAGTGCCGCTTTGATTATGAAACGATTCGCCGAACGTCACTCATCGGTCTGTCTTTCAAAACAAAAATCGAAATTTCGTGAAAATTTAGTCGGTTTTCTCCGTCGTGGGAGGTACACAAATCTCCTGGACAGGGACACAGGTACGAAAAACTTCCGGACAACAAATCAAGGAAAACTTTTCAATATGATTGATACGTGAAAATATTTCAGCAATGTTAATTGTGTCATCAAATACACAGTATCTCAACTCAAGTGATCTTAACGATGGGATATCGCCTAGTCGTATTAGGGCATTCTTGTCAAAAATTGTACGAGAAAAAGACAATTCCTCAAGACGCGGTGCTTTTCCCAATGCGGTGATAAATTGTTCATCAGCACTCCCACTTTCACATTCTATCCTACGAAGATTTTCCATTGATTCGAACGAGTGTTCAGAATAATCATCTAGCCAACAAAAACCTTTCACCATCTCCAGGTGCTTTTTTTGAGCAAGGTAATTCCAGTCGGATTCAGAAAGTATTATCAGTACCGCCGAAAAAGTACGCAATTCAGACAAATTACTGATGTGTTTGAGGCTGCCAGTCGGCATATGCCTCATTGGTCCGAGATGCAGATGTTTTATTTTTACAAGGCTATTTAGTTCTTTGAAATCATCAGCAGAATCTGCATTAAACGATGCAACACGCAGGTCTTCCAATTCTTTCATGTGGCATATTCTTGAAAAAATGTCTTTAATTTTTACAGATGATTTATTTCGTGTATCAATTCCTCCGAGAATCTCATTAGTGATGCTCAAAGATTTAAGTGATGAAATGCATTTTAGATAATCAAGATGACTGCTAGTGGTGGTATTGTTCACACTATCACACCTTAGCGAAAGATGACACAAAAAAGGCAATTCGTTAATGCGTTCAAGGCACTTAGGCATGATGTCACTATTTCCTATTTTCACAGATACCACATGAAGATTGGTATTTATTCTCTCCCACGTAAGCAAACACCCGTTTTCGGCTAAATAATTCGCAGCGGCGACTTCATCTGCCATTGCTGCCCGAAAATCTGCATGTGAATAATAAATTGATATAAAAAATACAATTGCGACTATATTCCGCCTCATAACCGGTTCCTCAATTCTATTAGGAAAGTGTTGGAATGTGAATAAAATTTGTCAACAAGGCAAAGAGAACTATTGGACCTTTTCTCTAACTGTACTTTATTTTATAGTTGATAATGGGTACACCGAAAAAAAAGTCCGCAGTCGATAGGTAAGAGCCGCGACGGTTGGAAATAATAAACGATAACCTATCATACAACACAAGTACTATCCTTTCTTTTCAGAATATTTCAAGGGGATACTTAAAAGACATGCAGTCGGACTGACAAAATTCACCACTGCTTTGCATCTTTCGGCGGCAAACCGTGTATCACAGCGTTTTTTTCCAGTTGCAGTTTTCCCAAAATATGCTGCGGTATTCTGCAATGTATCGAAACACTTTCATCGGTGTAATGTTTCGATAAGACCTCGCCTTCCTTTGCCAGCATTGCCGCTATGCGCCCTTCCGAAACCGGCAATTCAACCGTGATGTCGAGAAACTCCTTGCTCAACATTCCGCTGACTGCTTCCGTCAATCGGTCAATTCCTTTTCCGTTTTCAGCCGATACCGCAACAGCATTAGGATATTTTTCCAACAGAACATTTAATTCGTCCGCCGTTTCAAGCGCGTCTGTCTTATTCAAAACAAGCAGCGTATCCTTTTCACGAATTCCCAATTCGTTGAGAACGCTGTAAGCGGACTCTATCTGCTGATGCACATCAGGACTCGACGCATCGGCAACGTGCAGCAGCAAGTCCGCTTGCGCCGCCTCTTCCAAAGTTGCACGAAAACTTGCGACAAGATGATGCGGCAAATCACGAATGAAACCGACCGTATCGCTCAACAGAACGGGACCCCAATTCGGCAAATGCCAGCGGCGGGTCCGCGTATCCAAAGTTGCGAAAAGCAAATCTTTGACGAAAACATCAGAATCCGTCAAGCGGTTCAACAAAGTACTTTTACCCGCATTAGTATAACCGACCAGTGAAACGGTGCGGGACTTTCTGCGGGCGGCAACTTCACGCCGTTTGCGGTTATGAATTTCGTTGAGTTCCGATTTCAAATCTTGAATCCGTTTTTGCGCCAGCCGCCTATCGACTTCCAACTGTTTTTCACCGGGTCCCCGAAGTCCGACACCGCCGACTCCCTGCCGCTCCAAGTGAGTCCACATTCGTTTCAAACGGGGCAAAGAGTATTCCAACTGCGCCAACTCAACGGCAAGACGCGCCTCTTTCGTTTTTGCACGGGAAGCAAATATATCGAGTATCAATTCCGTTCTGTCAATTACTTTGACTTTCAGTTCCTGCTCAAGATTTTTCGTTTGACTCGGCGCTAAATCATTATCGAAAATCACGAGGTCGGCATCGGACGACTGAACGAGTTCATTAAGTTCCGCGAGTTTTCCTTTCCCGATATAAGTAGCGGTTTCCGGCTTGCGTCTCCGCTGTATGATGCGCCCAACCGTTTGGACTTTCGCGGCTTCGGCAAGTGCTGTCAATTCGTCAAGCGGCGAAACGGACTTTCCTTGTCCTTCGAGATAAACACCGGCAAGCACAGCGGACTCTTGAACAACGCTGCCGGTGCGGGTCATTTGCTCTGAATGAGTCGAAGCATCAAAACGTTCTTTTGCGGATTCCCAAGGTGTGAAAGCAGAAGGCATAATCGTTAATACATCGGTGTCGGCGGACGGTAATGTTCAAGGTTAATACTGCGGAACCATTCTATCGTTTTCGTTAAACCGTCCCGCAAAGAGGTTGTCGGCTGCCAATGCAGTTTTTTCTTTGCCAGTGTAATATCCGGCTTCCGTTTGCAGGGGTCATCCAGTGGCAGCGGCAATTCCGCGTATTGCAATTTCGTGCCGGTCAGTTCGGCAACTAATTCCGCAAGTTCTTTGATAGTCAACTCATCGGGATTGCCAAGATTGACGGGACCAACGAAATTTTCTTCGTTGTCCATCATTCTGATTATTCCTTCGGCTAAATCGTCAAGATAGCAGAAAGAACGTGTTTGACTTCCATCACCATAAAGTGTAATCGGTTCGCCGGTTAATGCCTGCCGGATAAAATTGGAAACAACTCGTCCGTCAAACGGATGCATTCTCGGACCGTAGGTATTGAAAATCCGCACGATTCTAATGGGCATTTTGTGCATACGATGATAGTCCATGAAGAGTGCTTCGGCGGCGCGTTTGCCTTCATCATAACAGGAGCGGGGACCAATCGGATTTACACTGCCGCGGTAGTCCTCCGGCTGCGGATGAATTTCGGGGTCGCCGTACACTTCGCTGGTTGATGCCTGCAAGATTTTCGCCCGGCACCGCTTTGCTAAGCCAAGCATATTGATTGAACCGGCAAGCGAGGTCTTCATCGTCTTGACCGGATTGTACTGATAATGCCCCGGCGCAGCAGGACAAGCGAGGTTATACACTTCGTCAACTTCAAGAAACAGCGGAAATACTATGTCGTGCCGAATCAATTCAAAGTTCGGCTTATTCAAGAGCGGCGCAACATTGGATTTCTGACTCGTGAAAAAATTGTCAACGCAGATAACATCGTGACCTTGTTCGACAAGACAACGGCAAAGATGCGAACCGATAAAACCGGCACCGCCGGTAACAAGGATACGTTTGATTTTTGCCATGAAGTTGAGTTGTTTATGTTATAAATCAGAATTGTTAATCGTTATTTCTCCGCTGCCCAGCGGACAAGATTCTGCATCAGTGTTCTGAAAGCGGGATGTTGAAAATCGTCAACATGTCCCAGTGCTGTGTATGCAACTTTCGTTTTACCGTACATACGAGTCCAAGTGAGCGGCATTTTTCCTTTTTCCGTTGAACCGGCGTATTGAAAAATCTCCGCATCTTCCGCAACCGGAGTGTTGTAATATACCGAACTGCTGCTGTGCCATACTGACGGTTTAACATCTTTCAGAATCGGTGTCTTTTCTTTTTCTTTGACGTTCCACACTTCCGAACCGATGCCGTTTTGACCGTGTCCGCTATAACTGCCGCCCAATACTTCGTTGTCGAATTCCTGCCAATCGGCACAATTCTCCGGCAGATTTTTCGGAGCGAAACCGTGGCAAGCAGTTCGGACAGCAACGAGTCCTTTGCCCGCCTCTTTGACATATTTTTTGAGCATGTCCATCTGTTCTTTCGGCAAACCGATGCGGCGTACATAAACGACAAGGACATCGGTGCGCTCAAGGATTTCAAGTCCCGTGAAGTCAGCGAATTTCCCGCTTTTCAAAACGGCAATTTCCCAGTTGTTTGCTTCTCCGAGTTCCTGCATCGACTTCGGCATATTATTGTAAGCATCGTAGATGTTTTCGTCTCCTTCCTGACAAACCATAACGGCAATGAGCGGCTTCTTTGCTTCCGCCTGCTGCGCTTGAACGAAAAGCGGAACAAACAAAAACAGGCAAACAGCGATATAAAACGTGTTGTAAAAAAGTTTCATTTTCTCGTCTCCTGCTGAAATCTTTCGAGAAGTTTTTTCATAACCGCTCCCGGTTTGCCGTCTCCGATGATTCTTCCGTCCAGTTTTACGACGGGAATCAGTTCCGCTGCGCTGCCGGTTAGAAAACATTCGTCGGCAGTGTAAATATCGTGACGGGTCATCGGTGCTTCTTTTGTTTTCATGCCGAGTTCTTCGGCTAATTCCAAAACGACTCTGCGGGTGATACCTTCCAGAATACCTGCATCGGCAGGCGGCGTATGAAGTACATTGCGTTTCCAAATGAAGATGTTGTCGCCGGATGCTTCCGCAACTTCGCCTTTTGAATTCAGGAGAAGCACTTCAACGCAGCCGACGAGATGCCCTTCGATTTTCGCCATGATATTGTTCAGGTAGTTCAGCGATTTTATCTGCGGGCTCAACATACCGGCATTTGTTCTCGTTGTTGACGCGGTGACGATTTCCAAGCCCTTCTCATAAAATTCCGAAGGATAGAGCGCGAGTTGAGCGGCGATGATAATTATCTGCGGCTCTTTACAAAGGTCGGCATCGAGACCGAGTGTACCGGCACCTCTCGTTACGATGAGCCGGATGTAGGCATCGGTGAGGTTGTTGACCTTCAGAGTATCGTTGACAGCATTTATTACATCGGCGGGTGTCCCCGGTATTTTCAGGAAGATGCTCTTTGCGGATTCCCAGAGTCGGGTTATATGTTCTTCGAGACGGAAGACCTTTCCGCTGTATGCTCTCATTCCTTCAAAAACACCGTCTCCGTAAAGGAAACCGTGGTCGAAAACGCTGATTTTTGCGTCTTCTTTATCGAAATACTGACCGGAAATGTAAATTTTAATTGACATACTCTTATATTGAAAAATTATAACACAAGAAAACAAAGCACAAAAACTGTCTGCATTATTTTATTCATTTTGCTGATGGAAATCAACAGGGACATGTCTCCCGGCAGTATCCGCAATCTGAATATTGCGTCTCTTTTCACCTCAAAATCTCTTCCACGTCGTAGCATAATTTCTCTGCCGTTTTTCGGTCAGGGGCTTCCGCAAACAACCGGATAATCGGTTCAGTGTTGCTGCCGCGGAGCAGAACCCATGAATCACCGTGGTCAATCCGTAAGCCGTCCTGTTTTGAACAGGGAAGATGCTTGAACGTTTCGGCAACCTTGTCGAGCATTTCCGGCACTTTCGATAAGTCCGCCGGTGTCTTTCGCTTCACCAATTCATAGTGCGGCAATTCATCGGCAAGTTGCGCAACCGTTTTTCCCGTCGCCGCCATTGCGTCAAGAATCAATGCCATTCCGACAAAACTGTCGCGGACATAACCGACCTTCGGGTCGATGGGACCTCCGTTGCCTTCACCGCCGAAGAACGCATTCTTTTCCAGCATCATATCGACAACATTTGCTTCGCCGACTGCACTTCGGTAAAGCGGGACACCGTATTGAGCGGCGATGTCTTCACACATCCGGCTTGTCGCACAGTTGATAACAACGGGACCCTTTTCCCGTTTGCAGGGATGTTTAGATGCGCTGTCGGCGGTTCGCAAGAGATGTTTTAAACAAAGAGCAACGGTGTATTCTTCACCGATGTATCGTCCGTTTGCGTCAATAACAGCAACGCGGTCAGCATCCGGGTCTTGGCAGAACGCAACATCGACATTTGCTTCTTTCACTTTTTGACAGACATCCCGCAGATTTTCTTCGGTCGGTTCAGGCGTGTGAATGAATTCACCAGACGGATTTTCACCGAGTATAATCGGTTCGCAGCCGAGTATATCAAAGAGCCAGGAAGCGAG
>WRCR01000134.1 GCA_009783865.1 Planctomycetaceae bacterium
CCTTTGAGCGGGAAAGAACTTTGATGGCAACATTTCTGTCCAGCATGGTATCGGTTGCGAGATAGACCCTTCCCATTCCGCCGCCGCCGATGAAACTTTTGATGCGGAAGTGGCCCAGCATAGTACCGGATGGAATCATGCCGGAGGCGTATATTTCTGCGGTGAGTTGCGCCGAATCGCCGGGTTCGTCAACGGCGGTCAATTCTGACTGCGGGTGAAACGGCACATCTGCCGGATAATCCGAACTCGGATGCGGTATCAAGTCATCGCTGGAAAAATCATTTCCGCTCATTGGAAAAAGGTAAAAACAAAAGTCGGCAAAATGTAAAACACCGATACATTATACCTTAAAGTTTGGGTAAAGGAAACCTGTCGATGAAAGAGCCGCAAGTGCAGCGCAGTGGAACTTGCGGCTATATGGCACTTTTTCGTTTTCGGTCCCGTAAATCTTGCAAAACGAAAAGGACTTTGTTAAAATCAGGAAACAGTGTGAAAACTTGCGTAAATTTTTCCTATAACCTCAAACAGTAATTAAACAAATGAAAATGAAAACCTTAGTATCCTTATTTCTCGTAATAACTTTTTCGGCAGTTGTCCTTTTCGCTCAAGAAGCGGCAAAAGAACCTGCAAAGGACGCACCGGCACCGCCTGCTGCGGTAGTCCCTTCTGAACCGGCGAAAGAACCCGTGAAAGAACCAACAAAGGAACCTGCGAAAGAACCGGCTGCCGATACCGAATCGCAATACGTTCAAGACGAAAAAGCCGCTGTCGAACTCGGTGAGAAAAACAAAATCTTCATGGAAAAATTCGATACATTCGGCAAAACCATTGCTAAACTCAATGCGCTGAAAATCGAATTCCAATCTGCTAAACCTGAGCGGCAAATTCAGATTCAAGACGAATACGCAAAGTTACACGTCGAGGGAAAATCCCTAACAAAAGAATTGCTGACAGTTGGTCTAGATGCTTTTGATGAAGCCCCGAATCGGAATCCTTTCGTCAGTAATTTTATTTACAATTTGATTTCGTGGGAATTTTTCCGCGATAATTATGATGTATCCTATAACATATTCAAACAAATAACTGACAAAGGCGTTGACAAAAGTGCCGCGATTTATTACGTCTACGGCGGATATGCGGCACTGATGACGATGAATCTTGACGATGCCGAAAAGTGGTTGAAAATCGCTAAAGACAACGGCGACTTGAAAAAATTCCAAGACGAATTGAGTTCTTCAAAAACCGGTCAACAGCAACTCGATACGCTGCAATCATTAGAGGAACGGCTTCCCGAATTCCGCAAGAACTGGGCAAAAGAATTGGAAGTCCGCAAAGCGGAAAAAGAGGAAGGCGAAAAAGATGCCGAGAAAAAACTGCCGCGCGTTGAATTGAAAACAAACAAAGGAACCATCGTCATCGAATTGTTTGAAAACGAAGCCCCGAATACTGTCGCTAACTTCGTTTCGCTGGTCGAGAAGGGTTTTTATAACGGCGTAGTGTTTCATCGTGTATTGCAGATGTTTATGGCGCAAGGCGGCGACCCAACCGGCAGCGGAATGGGCGGACCCGGCTATGGAATCGACTGTGAAAACAAAGGAGCAAATGCCCGAAAGCATTTTCGCGGTTCATTGAGCATGGCGCATGCCGGTCCGAACACCGGCGGTTCGCAATTCTTTTTAACTTTTGTACCGACTTACTTTCTTGACCGTGAAACAAGACCGCCGGGACACACCGTTTTCGGACGCGTTGTTGAAGGGATTGAAGTTCTAGCGGAAATTCAGCGCATCGACCCTCTCGATGAAAAAAGAATGATGCCCCCGCCGGATAAAATCGTTGAAGCGAAAGTTCTCAATAAACGAAATCATGAATATGCACCCATCAAGAATGCTAACAGGTAAAAAGCAATGAAAAACCTTTTCCTATTCGTTTTGTTGTTCTTCGCTGCTGTTGTCAATGCAGCGGAGAATAAACCGAACATCGTCTTCATCTTAACCGATGACCTCGGCGTTATGGATATCGGAGCGTTTAATCCGAAAACGTTTTACAACACTCCGAACATTGATAAACTCGCTGCCGAAGGAATGAAATTTACATCGGCATACGCTGCCTGCAACGTTTGCAGTCCGACAAGATACAGCATCATGACGGGCAAATATCCCGTCCGTTCCGGTATCACGAATTGGCTGGCGGGCAAACGCAGTGAAAAGTTTGAACCCGCCGAGTTGAATCTGTTTATGCCGCTGGAAGAAGTCACACTCGGCGAAGCATTCAAGGAAGCGGGCTACAACACCGCCTTGCTCGGTAAGTGGCATCTCGGCAATGTCAACGAATACGGACCGCAGCATCAGGGCTTCGATGTCGTCAGCGGCGATGTCCATTATATTGCTCCGTCCATTACCAACTTGACGCTGCCGATATATCCGCCGATAAATCAAAAAGAGACGAATACTTTTGTCGAAACCAAGACACAGCGGGTTGTTGATGACGCTATGCTTGTTCTCGATGCCTTCAAGAAAGAAGACAAACCGTTCTTGTTGTATCTTTCGTTTTATCAGGTGCATGTCCCGCTGGGTGCATCGGAAGAATATGTTGCCCCTTATCGTGAAAAGAAAAAAGAACTCGGACTTCAGGATAACGAAACGTTTGACTTTGCGGACGAAGAACAGGTTCATATAACCGACAAGGCACGGCAAACCAGAATCCGGCAAAATCACGTCACATACGCCGGTATGATGACGCACACGGACAACTGCGTCGGACGTGTAATGGATAAACTCGATGAACTCGGATTGCGGGAAAATACGGTCGTGGTTTTCATGTCGGACAACGGCGGTTTGGCAACGGCGGAAGGTTCGCCGACTTCCAATCTGCCGCTGCGCTGCGGCAAGGGATGGAATTATGAAGGCGGTATCCGCGAACCGCTCATCGTGAGGTATCCGAAAGTTGTCAAAGGCGGAAGCGTTTGCGATACGCCGGTTATCAGCACGGACTTTTATCCGACCTTGCTGGAATTAGCGGACTTGCCGCTGAAACCGCAGCAGCACTTGGACGGCGTTTCATTTGTGCCGGAGTTGGTTGGCTATTATCAGCGGCTGGAGTCGTTTGGCTATCACAAGCGAGTTTCCGAATCACAGCGTTCTCTTTTCTGGCATTATCCGCATTACAGCAATCAGGGCGGTTTCCCGTCGTCGGCAATTCGCAAAGGCGATTATAAACTGATACAGCGGCTCGAAGACGGACGGGTTCACTTGTATAACATAAAAGAAGATGTTGGTGAAAGAAACGACCTTGCGGAAAAGATGCTGGAGAAAACAGCGGAGTTACAGAAGGAATTGTTCCAATGGTACAAGGACACCGGCGCAAGATTTTTACAGTCGAAAAACGGTAAAGAGCCGTGGAAATTTAATGCAGAATTTTAACCTCACTAAAAAACAGTCCGACATCCGCTTGCCGTTCTTGACAAACCCGCCGGATTTCGGATAATCTCGAAAAATTATGTTCGCACTTCCTTAAACAACAATGCAGCACGCCATACGGTTTGAAAACGATTCGCTTTATTTTTCCGCTTCACATTTTATTACTTTCGGAGAACCGGAAAAGGTAGAAGCTCTTCACGGTCATAATTTCAAAGTTAGGGCGGAAGTAGCCGGTCCGCTTAACGACCAGTTATGCGTTATAGATTTCATTGCCGCCTTCGACACCTTGAAACACATTTGCGAACAACTGATGCACAAAGTTCTCATTCCGAAAGAACACGATTTTATCAAATGCACAATCAGGAAAGGAATTGTAGAGGTCTCGATTCCGCCGCTGCAATGGTCTTTCCCCGAATATGATACTTGCCTGCTGCCGGTCAAGAATACAACTACGGAAGCGATTGCCGAGTATATCGCTGTCACGTTTCGGCAGAATTTGGAAGAAATGAAAGCGTTTCACCAGCCGTCGTCAAGGTACTCGATAACCGTCTATCTGGAAGAATCGCCGGGAATGTGGGCGGTCTGCCGAAGTTAACCGGCACCGTTCCGTCTTCTTAAAACTATTCCGGCGGCAATTTCTTTTATCTCCAAATTACCCGGATTAAACATTATCGTATGAATAGGAATAAAATTTTATAAAAAAGTAAAGTTGAGGCATCGAGATATCCGAAACACTGAATGGACAGCGGGTGTGCCTGTACATACGGCGATTTTCCCGGGGGGGATGGGTCCGGTGCGATGACTTTTTTCTATTATATTGTCGCCCGGACTTTTTTTACGTGCGTAGGATTAAAATCCTACGCTAATGTTCTGAAAAAATTCTATATTATTGCAAACCGCATCGTTCCGAGTTATATTTACAATACGTTTGTTTTTAGAAACAACCATTAACCCGTATAATACCATGTCACACAATCGACAGGGTTCGACTCGGCGTGATTTTTTGCGTCATTCTGCGACCGGTGCCGCTGCCTTGGCACTGCTGTCAAGCATTGACGATTATCGCTCCGTCTCCGCCCAAACCAACGAAAGGAACGCTGCCATGTCCAAAATCAAAGGGACAAAAACTGAAAAGAACCTGCTCAAGGCATTTGCCGGTGAGTCGCAGGCACGAGGACGCTACACTATGTTCTCTGCCAAAGCATCCGAAGAGGGATACGAACATATAGCGGCTATCTTCCGTGAAACAGCCGAGCAAGAACGAGTTCACGCCCAGCGGTTTTTCGAGTATCTCGACACCGGTGAGGGACTGGAAATCACGGCAACTTATCCCGCCGGCAAAATCAGCACTACTGCTGACAACCTGCTGGCGGCGGCAAACGGCGAACACGAAGAATGGGAAATAATCTATCCCGAATTTGCCAAAATCGCAAGAGAAGAGGGCTTTGCCGATGTTGCCCGCTCATTCACAGCGATTGCCGTTGCGGAAAAACAGCACGAAAAACGCTATCGCGGCTTTCTCGAACACTTGAAAGCGGGAACGCTTTTCAAGCGGGAGAATGTCGTTTGGCGTTGCCGAAACTGCGGCTATGTGGTGACCGGTCCGGCGGCTCCGGGTGTTTGCGCCGCTTGCCGGGAACCGCAAGCATGGTTTGAAATACTCGCTGAAAATTGGTGATTTTTTAGTGGCTTTTTTAGCGGGGGCTAAAGCCCCCGCCTCTTTGAACATGGAGAACAAATATGAGCAACTATCTTTCCCGCCGTGAAAAAATCAGAGGAACATTGGAACAGAACAAGATAGATTCTTTTCTGGTAACGAATCCGGTCAATGTCCGTTATTTAAGCGGTTTTACCGGCGGAGATAGTTTTCTCCTCATTCTGCCAAATGACAGAGATATTCTGTTGAGTGATGGTCGTTTCACGATACAAATCGAAGAAGAATGTCCGAATCTGGAAAAATATATCCGTTCCAGCGGAGAAGTTATTCATCATTCAACTGCGAAAATCATCGAGAAGTTTAATCTGAAACACTGCGGTGTCGAAGCGGATTCAATGACGCTGTCCTGTCAATTCGACATACTCAAAGAATTAGAAATGCTCAAGAACAACTGCTGTCTCGTACCGCAGTCGGGCATTGTCGAAGGTTTTCGGACTATCAAAGACAAAAGCGAAATAGCAACTATTCGCAAGGCGATTGATGTTGCCGCGCAGGGTTTTTTCTTCATTGCCGGTTTATTAAAAAACCGGCGGACGGCGGGCTGGAACGAAATTGATGTCCGCAATGAATTGGAATATCGTATGCGGCTTGCCGGTGCTGACGAAAAGAGTTTTCCAACGATAGTCGGAGCAGGTGCAAGGGCTGCACTGCCGCACGGTCATCCGAGCAGAACACAAATCGAAGGGCAGTCGCATCTGCTTATCGATTGGGGAGCAATCGTCAATGGTTATGTGAGCGATTTGACGCGGGTATTTATTTTCGAGTCGAAGAATAAAGGCAAGGGCAAAAAACTGAAAACAATTTACGAGACCGTTCTTGGTGCGCAACATGCGGCGATTGACGCAATTAAACCGGGCAAAACAACGGTAGAAATTGATGCCGTTGCCCGCTCCATAATTAGAGATGCCGGTTTCGGAAAGAATTTTAATCATAATCTCGGACATTCATTCGGATTGAAGATTCACGAGAATCCGCGGTTTTCGCCTAGTCAAAGCACGGTGTTGAAAGTTGGAATGGTGATGACGGTTGAGCCGGGCATTTACATTCAGGATTGGGGCGGTGTCAGAATCGAAGACGACATTCTCATTACGAAAGACGGTTGCGAAATTTTGAGTAAAGACGTTCCGAAAGCATTTGACGAAATGTGCGTGTAATCAGAACCAGAATGCAGCCGATGATGCTCAACGCCATTCCGATTTTGAATAACGGCGGGTCGTAAATCATTACAACGTGATGTTTTCCTACCGGTAAATCAACGGCGCGGAAAATCTTATCGACACACTTCACCGGTGTCTCTTTGCCGTTGTCGAAAGCGCGCCAGCCGTTCCAGTATTGTTCTGTTATCACAACCGTCTCCGGTTTTTCCAACACGACTTCAAACTCAATGCGGTTCGGTTCATAGACCGTGAAGTTCCGCTTCGCCGGATTTGTCAATTTCCATAGTGAAACGTCAGGCGGTGCAAAACCCCGCAGTAAAATCTCTTCAGCGTCCAGTTTTACGTTCTTCGGCGCAATGATACACGCTGTGCCGATTCTTTCCAAACGTTCTATAAAGTCCGGTGATGCAGATATTTGTCCAGCGTCATCATATAATCCGCTGCGTAATTTCTGCGTGAAACAGTAATACTCTTTCGGCATCATCGTTCCGCGAACATCGACAACAGTCAAACACGACGGCAGCGTATGTTTCGGCATGAGTGTTTCGCTGTTCCATTGCGCCGCTTCCGCAACCCGGTCTGACGAAGAATGTTCTTTGAAATACTGCGGTTCCCAATGCGGAAAGCGGTAAATCCTCACCGGTGCTGTTTCTATACCATCAATTTGTGTGAATACTGCCGACCGCTGTTCCGGCGGGGAAATTTTTGATGCGGTAAAGAACCAATGATTGTGAACAAATAAATCGGCAAGAACAAGGAAAACCAAAACGTTCAGCCGGTTTTTTCGATAATCGGTAACTCCCAACACGCAAAGGTAAAACAGCCAAACGTACAAAATTGTTTGCGAAAATAAAAAATTTGATTTTGCTTCATCAAAAGGTCCGAATAAAACATTTGCCGGTACATTACGTGGTAAATATATTATTAACAAAATAATAAATGACATAATAACTGCCGCGGCCGCATATATTTTCATGAGTAATGTCCAGCGGTTTTTTCTTTTTTCGGCATCTTTGCAGAATACCCAATCCGCTCCGATTGCGGCGAAAAGTGCAAGGAACAACGTTGCAGCCGCCATTAACTTGCCCGGATAGCGGAAGGAATCATACAGCGGCAAATACCGCATCGCAGGATAGACGAAAAACCAGTTGCCGAGCGAACCGAGAATGAAAATTGTAAGTAAGATTATTGCGGCTGTGTTCATTGTGCCGCAGCCCTTCGGCTTGCGGCTATTATGTATTCCGATGATTGCCAATATCATCGGCACCATTCCGATGTAGAGCGACGGTGTCCAGATACCGTTTTCGGGCAGGGCATCGAACCAGCGGGTATGAATCGGAAATTGCCGTCCGCCGATGTTGGGAAAACATAATTCCAGCAGCCGTTGCGGAGGTACCGAAAACCAATAGACGTACTGTTCAAACTCCGGCAGCGAGCGGTCGGATAACCGGCTTAATTCCATCGCGGGCAAGAGTAGAATTGCCGAAAGTAAAAAAGTTAATACACCGGCAAAGGGAAATAATAAAAATCCCGACCAAACAGAAGGTCGAAACGCAAAAAACACTGCGGCGCACAAAACGCTGTGATAAGCACTTTGCGGGTCGCCGCCAGTGGTCATCAACGTCAGCAGAACGGCATAACGAACGGCGTATTTGATTTCCGGTTTTTGCAGCAAGCGGATAACGGTGCGCATTGCTTCGGGAAACAGTGCTGCCGCAACGAGAAACGGGGCGTTATTCCATTGAAATAAAATACTGCCGCTCAAGGTATAACATACTGCCGCAAGAGTTGAAGCATTGCAACTGCAATTCCACATTCTTGCAAAGCGGTAAGAAGTCCACAGTGCTAACAAGAGATGTACCGCTAGAAATAAATTATAACCGCAACTGATGTAATATAGGTCGGCAGTACGAAACGGTACCGCACCGGCAAGCCAAGCGAAAATACTCGGAACGGCGGTGATATAAAATCCCGGGTAAAACAGCATCGAAGTCGGGTTTGCGGCGTGCGGCTGACCGAGATTTTCGTAAGGATTCCACAGCGGAAACCGACCGGCGAAAATTTCTTCCAACTGATATTGAAACAGCGGCGGATAAAAATGCGCACCGTCCCGAAAGTTGGGACCGCCGAAAACCGTAAGATAAACAGCGACAATGACAAATACAATACGGAAAAGCATAGCGTATCATGTATAACGGTTGAAACAATATATCGTTTGTATTATACTACATGTTATGGGTTATCGAGACATACAAAAATGCGTGAACGATTTATTACGGACGAAACAACTTATCGTCTATGATGAACCGGTCGGGACATATCTTGAAATTGCTGCCGTTCAGCGGCGGTTGTATGAACGGCAGGCACCTGCCGTCTTATTTACGAATGTGATTAACGGAAACACCGCGTCCGGCAAGCGTTGTCAGTTTCCGATGCTGGCGAATCTCTACGGCACCCAACAGCGGCTTGAATATATCTTTCGGGACGGTATCGAACCATTGCGTTTAGCGATGAAAGTTGCGAGTGAGTTGCCCCCGAAGTTTCGCTTGAAAGAAATACCGTCCTTGTTAAAATCGCTGTATTATTCCCGCTTCAAACATGTTTCAACGCTGCGGAAACCGCCGGTTTTACAAAACCGGATTACTCTGGAGCAACTGCCGCAACTTGTTTCGTGGCAGCAAGACGGCGGTGCATACATTACACTGCCGCAGGTTTATACCGAGGCGGGGTCCTCGCCGCTCACGTCAAACTTGGGAATGTATCGGGTACAAATCAGCGGCAACGAGTACATTCCCAATGAAGAGTGCGGTTTGCATTATCAGATACAGCGCGGCATTGCCTTACATCATGCAAAAGCGAAACAGCGGGGCAGACCGCTGCCGGTCAAGATATTTGTAGGCGGCGCGCCTTGTATGACGCTTGCCGCTGTAATGCCGCTGCCGGAAAACGTCAGTGAAATTCTCTTTGCG
>WRCR01000135.1 GCA_009783865.1 Planctomycetaceae bacterium
AGCAAGTCAATAACCTTAATACCGGTTTCAAACACTTCGGTTTTCGTTGCCAAGTCGGTAACGGCAGGTGCGTCACGATGAATCGGGCGGTATTCTGCTGCGTTAACGGGACCTTTTTTGTCAATAGGTTCGCCGAGGAGATTGAATACCCTTCCGAGTGTTTCTTTTCCGACTGGAACGCTAACAGGCGCGCCGGTGTCAACACATTCCATACCGCGGACAAGACCATCGGTTGAACCGAGTGCAACGCAGCGGACTTTGCCATCGCCGAGATGCTGTTGGATTTCGCCAGTCAAGTGAATCGTCAATCCTTTGCGCTCGCTGTCGATTTTGACGGCATTATAGATAGCGGGCAGACGGGCTTCGTCGAATTCCGCATCGAAAGTTGAACCGATTACCTGTGTAATCTTACCGATGTTTTGTGATGCAACCATTGAATGAAAAAAGTTAGAAAGTAAAGAACAAAGGAAGTAATCCGACTATAACCATTTTAACCCATTATCCCCATTTTTTCAGATTTGTCAAGCACCTTCAAACGGAAGCGGGAAACACAGTTTCCCGCTCGTGGTCTATTGCTAAAACAAAAACTACCAATTAGAATGATACCCTGTATGTTCTCCCCGCAACTTAACAACACTGGAGTTTTTCATGCTCAAACATATTTTTTTCATTACAGCCGTTGTCCTAACGGCAACTGTGTTCGCCGATGACATCGCCGCTATCAAGTCCTATCCGGCAGCGAAAGAAAAACAAACCGTTGTCTTCAACACCGGTTTCGATACGCAGGAGTCAGCCGCCGCTAAAATGCCAAAAGGGTACGCCGTTAAAAAAGGCGAAGGACTCAACGGAACCTCCGCACTGTTTTATGAACGCACCGACCCGAATGAGTACGTTCTTTATTCTTTCCCCATCAAGAATTTAGTTGCCGGTCAACACTACATCGTAAAAGCAAACATCAAAACGGAAGGCATCAAAAGACACGACGGCGGCGGAAACTTCTCGGCAATCTGCGTCGAATACAGCGAAAATGGAAAATGGAAAGGCGGCTTCTACGGCTCCTATTCAGACAAAGAAACCGACTGGCGGGAAATCACGCTCTCCTTTGTTGCCCACCCGAATACTACAAATTCGCTGACATTCTATCTCGGCAGAGGAAATACCGGCAAGATTTGGTTTGACGACATCACCATTTCTACGGATTCACTCGAACCGGCAATTTTATTGACGAGACCCGACCGGCTGTCTTTCTTCGGCAATAACGGCAAGTTCATGCTGCATGCCGAAAATACTATTCCGAAGAATGCCGCTGTCATAGCCGAGATTAAAAACGGCGGGAAAACAAAGGAAATACTCTTGCAGCAGAACGGCTTGAACTTCACCGGCGATGCAGGAACTCTTTCACCCGGCAGCGTTGAAATAACCGCAACACTAGCAGATACGGAAAAGAAAGCCATCGTGACGAAAATGAAATACAATCTCATCGCTTATCCTGAAATGCCGCCGCCGTCCAATGCCTGTATCATTGACGAATACAATCGGGCTATAGTCAACGGCAAACCGTTCATGCTGCTCGGCGTATACGGCTTTGCAACCGAAAAGAATTACCAGCGGCTGCAAGAAGCGGGATTCAACTGTCTGCAACTTTACGGCTCACTCGGATTGAAAGGCAATACCGACCATAAGGACGACATAAAGAACGTTCTTGACGGTATGGATTTAATCGACAAATACGGTTTGAAACTACTGTTTTCATTGAAAGACCAGTTCCCCATTCACAACGGACGGACAAAATGGGGCGGACTTCAAGGAAGCGGAGAAGCCGGTATGAACGCCGTTTCGGAACTTGCGGTCAATACCATCAAGAATCATCCTGCGCTGCTGGCGTATTATGTCAGTGATGAAGATGTTCGGAAAGACGTTCCAAAGGTGCTTGCACTGCGGGAATTGATTAGCAGAAACGACCCGTGGCATCCGACTTGGACGCTCACTTACCGCTACAATGATTTGCCTTATTACGGTATATCGGGCGATACCATCGGCGTTGACCCGTATCCGATTTCCGAAGTGCCTAATCAGGAAAAAAATATAAAAATAGTCAAAACGGCTATGCTTGCGGGTAATTCAACGGGTTTGCCGGTTTGGGTTGTGCCGCAGATTTTTAACTGGGGTGTTTATAAACTGAAAAACGAACCGGAAAAATTTGCGCAGTCGCATTTTCCAACGTTAGAAGAGTTGCGGGCAATGCAGTTATATGCCGCAATGCTCGGAGCAAAGGGCTTCGTCTTTTACAGTAATTTCGATGTCTGTCAGCGGTACGAGCAAATACTTCCGAAAAGCGGCGTTTCTGAACGTGAGTGGGCGAAGGTTGTCGAATCAATCAAACCGCTCAAGAAGTTGGAACCATTCATCATGAGTACGAAAAAGCCGCTGCCGATTGCCGTGGAAAGCGAACCGAAGGACGCTGTCGAAGCGGGTGCTTTGCTGGATGATAACGGCGATTATCGAATCATTATCATCGGCACCGGCGGAAAGGCAAAGGGAACGTTCACCTTGCCGGAAGAACTGCGAAAGTTAAAGGGCGAAGTAAAATCGCAACTCGGCAAGACGAAATCACTAGGCAGCGGCAAGTACGAATTCACCTGCGATGCAGTTGATTCCGATGTGCTGGAATAATTCAGTCGGTACTCCGATTAAAACGAGCGGCGGGCATACGCCCGCCGTTAAACAGCCGTCCACAAAAACTGCTCTGGACTTTTTTTGCCGAAAACTCTATTATCCGCCGGTGTTATTCCGTTTTGTCACTCATATTTTACATATCGGCAAGGTAAGGTTATTATGGCGTTTCTGCAATTTCCGTCCGCTCCTAAAAAAGACAACCCGCCGCGATGGTTCGGCGGTATCAGCATTTCTTCCGGCGGTCGGCGTATAGAATCCGCAGTAATAGGAAGTCACGGCCGCGGCGGCGGTTCGCCCATTGAAATTCGTAAGACAATATCCTTTGATTTACCGCCGGAGATAACTTCGGCATACATCGAACTGCAACGAATTTGCTCATCAGACAACGCCCCCATAGGAGTATTTTTTTCCTTGTATCAGCATGTCTTGCGGGAACTGGCAAGCGTAGAAGAAGAAGCAATCGGCGAACTTCTTTCCGATGCTCATCTATCGAAAAACGATGTTCTCGCTTTCGGTGTCAAAGACAGCGGACTGTTTCACCGGCACCAATCGCAGCAGGGTAATTTCTTGTCTTATCAGTCACTGTGCGACGCGCCGTATCTTGCGGAACAAACCGGCTTGAATATCATCGATGCTTTTCCAGAACAGGATGTTGCCTCCAACGGACGCGGCGGTCCGCTGCTGCCGCTGCCGATGTGGGTTTTCCTGAAATCGGATACTGCCGACAGAATCCTAATTGATTTAGGGGCAACTGCCCGCATTATCTTTTTGCCCCGTGCGGAAAATGTGTTTTCACATCAGCGCATTTTGTATCGGGACATCATTCCCTGCGGTTCGCTGCTGGATTCTCTTACCCGCTCTTTGACACAAGGAAAAATGTCTATCGACAACGGCGGAAAATTGACAGTACAGGGTTGTCAACTGCCGGAATTGCTTGACGCTCTCCGCGCAGTACAGTCCGAAAGACAACGGACATCGAAAACGCAGACCAGCAACTGGAATCCGCTGGGCATTTCACCTTCGCCGTTTCTGGAAGTGCTGGCGCACCGGAACACTTCGGAATACACCGTTCAGGATATTCTCTGCACAGCAAATGCTTTTATTGCGGAATGTGTTGCCGATGCAATTCTCAATATGTTCAGCGAAACAGAAAGGGAAACGGAAAACAATGATTCAAAGAACACCGAACCGGAGTTGCTCATTACCGGTTCGGGACAGTTGCACGGCTTGCTGGTGAATCTGTTGTCATCGCATTTGAATAAGCGTCCTATTATGCCGATTGCCCGGCTGGGTTTTTCTTCGGATTGCTTCGATGCGGTTAACACGGCAATGCTGACCTTGATGGCTGCTGACCAGATACCGTCTAATTTGCCGTCATTGACCGGCAGTGATACCAGCCGGCCGCTGGGGCGTATTACTTCCGGCTCGGCAGCGGCTTGGCAGCGGCTGCTGAACGAAATGACGCTGTCAAAACCGGCGGCGAGAAACCTCCGAAGCGCGGTGTGATTCAGCCGGTACTGCGAATTCACCGGCGGGCGGCTGCTGAAAGAGATTGCTCCCATAAAATTCCGGCGAATGTCTTACACTACATCACTTTTTAATGTGATACCTTTTGCTCTTGCCGATTTTTTTGATTATGTTAAAATAAGGGGCTTGAATTATTATTTCCTTGCTTTCTAAATTTTCCTGTGCGTTTTTATCGTTCCGTTAGTAGTCCTGCTTCGCAAAAGCCGTTCAGACCGGCACTTCCGCCTTCCGGTGTGCGGTATTGGCTTTCCGTTTTAGGAGCAAAACAGCATAACCTCAAGAACATAGACGTTTCCTTCCCGCTCGGTGCGTTAAGCGTTGTTACCGGCGTTAGCGGCAGCGGAAAGAGTTCGCTCGTCAATGATGTGATTTATAACTCGCTGGCGAAAACACTTCACCGCGCTTTAACAGTTCCGGGTATATGCAGCAGAATCGTCGGCACGGAATTCTTGAATAAAGTCATTCGGGTTGACCAGCAGCCGATTGGACAAACGCCGACTTCTAATCCCGCAACTTATACCGGCGTTTTCGATTTGATTCGGGAACTGTTCGCTCAACTGCCGCTCTCCCGCGCACGCGGTTATACTCAACGGCGGTTCAGTTTCAACGTACCGGGCGGCAGATGCGAAAAATGCGAAGGTGCCGGTTCGCTCAAAATCGAAATGCACTTCCTGCCCGATGTTTGGATTAGATGCGAAGTTTGCGGCGGAAAACGATATGAGCGGCAGACGCTTGAAGTCGAATATCACGGTCATTCCATCAGCGATGTACTCGAAATGTCCTGCGGACAAGCGTTGGAACTTTTCAGCAACGTACCCGGAATACGCCGGATACTGCAAACGCTCTGCGATGTCGGCTTGGATTACATTGCGCTGGGACAGTCCGCAACAACGCTTTCCGGCGGTGAAGCGCAGCGGGTAAAACTGGCATCGGAACTTTCACGACCGGACACCGGCAGAACGCTTTATTTGCTTGACGAACCGACGACCGGTTTGCATTTCGAGGACTTGCAGAAACTTCTCGAAGTACTTCACCGTCTTGTCGATTTAGGCAACTCGGCAATCGTGATAGAACATAATCTGGACATTATCAAGAATGCCGATTGGATTGTTGACCTCGGACCCGAAGCAGGTGAAGACGGCGGTTACCTTGTCTTTCAGGGAACACCAGAGGAATTGCGGCAGCGTTATTCCGCACCCGAAATTGTTCCTCCTGCAAAGGGTACTGCGAAAAAAAGTGTTAAAAAGACAGCAAAGAAAAGTGTCAGGAAAACAGGAAAAAAAACGGAATATGACGCAGAAGACAACGCAGAAGATACCGGAAATAATAAACCGATGCATCATTCTTATACAGCAGCGGCGTTGATACCGATTTTGGAAAGCGGACCATATTTCGAGCGGAGCATTTACAATCCGTTTGAAAATAAACCGCAAAACAAAACTGTTGTCTTGCCGGAAGAAATTGCCGAAGATGAAATTGAAAAAAACGATAAATATAACAATGAGGATGATGTTCAATCAGAGGAAACCGAAGGTGCTTCTTCGGAGGACCTGATGCCGTGGAAGGTTCTCGGCAAGAAGTGGCATTTCATTCCGCGGGGCTTGGTCGGCGGCAACTCACTGCAATGGGAATATCCGACGCTGTCATCGCTTATTACTCTTTTGATACTGACCGGCGGAAATGTGCGGGCGGTTTGGACTAATAAACTCCTTGTACCGATATACAAAGGCAAAGACGACGCAGACTTAAAACAATTTCGGGACGAAGATTTTCGCCGGAAGATTCCCTGGGCAGTAGTTCACACAAAGCGGGTTGATGCGTTATATCTCGACTTATATGTCAAGAAGGACTCGGTTTCGCAAGAACAAATTCGTTCTATCGGTATTGACCCGCAAATCAACAAGAAACGCCGCGACATTGATATCGTGCAGTTGAAGTTCGCGTCGGCAGCGAACTTATCGGAAAATAAGTTGGCGAAATTATTGACGGAAATACGGTAGTCCGCATTATTTCCATCGGAACAGACGGTTATACTAATTCGGGGACTTCAGGCAGTGTCAACTTTACGACTCTGAAATAGGGCGAGCCGACATCCGCCGCCCGGATGTCGGCTGCCTGAATGTCCCCAACTAAATTTTTCTGCACTTTACCTTTCCGTAATTTCTGTTATAATCGCCCGAAGGTGGTATATCCGAACTTTCTGCGGCGTTCAGTTGCGCCCATCGGACAAATAATAAAACGCCTTTCACTTTCACGATACCTTTTTTCAGGAGACATTAGTGAGCGACATCAAATTCAAAATGGTCGACGGCAACGAAGCAACAGCCCTCGTTGCGCACGCTTGTAACGAAGTAATGGCAATTTACCCTATCACCCCGTCTTCCACGATGGGCGAACTCGCCGATGATTGGGCAGCCAAAGGAACAAAGAATATATTCGGCACTATTCCGCAAATCATCGAAATGCAGAGCGAAGCCGGTGCTGCCGGTGCCGTTCACGGCTCACTGCAAGCCGGCTCTTTGACCTGTACCTTCACGGCTTCACAGGGCTTGCTCCTGATGATTCCAATCATGTTCAAACTCGCCGGTGAACAAATCCCGACAGTTTTTCACGTCTCTGCCCGCACCGTTGCAACCCACGCACTTTCGATTTTCGGCGACCACTCCGATGTCTTGGCAACCCGCTCCACCGGCTGGGCAATGATTGCAGGCGGCACCATTCAGGAAACCCACGACATGGCAATGATTGCCTACGCATCAACGTACAAAGCATCGCTGCCCTTCCTGCACTTCTTTGACGGTTTTCGTACCTCGCACGAAGTCGGCAGAATTGCACCGCTCCCGCCCGATGTTATCCGGCAAATGCTCGACATGGACGCAATCGGCAAATTCCGCCAGCGGGCTTTGAATCCCGAAAACCCGCATATCGGCGGCACCGCACAAAATTCAGACGTGTTCTTCCAAGCCCGCGAGGCCTGCAACACCGCATACAGCAAAGTTACGAAAATCGTTCAAGAACAAATGGACAAGTTCGCGAAACTGACCGGTCGGCAATATCACATTTTCGATTACATCGGCTGCCCCGATGCCGAAACCGTGATTGTTTCAATGGGGTCGTCCACCGGCGTTATCGAAGAATACATCGACTTCACAAACAAATCACAGCACATCGGTCTCGTTGCGGTACGCTTGTATCGTCCCTTTGACGGGGAGGCATTCGTTAAATCGCTGCCGAAGTCCGTCAAGAAAATCGCCGTTCTTGACCGGACAAAAGAGCCGGGCGCAGCCGCAGAGCCGTTATACCTTGATGTTGTAACGGCTCTTGCTGATTACTGGACCGGCGGGAAGTTGACTGTAATACGCGGACGCTACGGCTTGGCTTCCAAAGAATTCAATCCCGCTATGGTGAAAGCCGTCTACGATGAACTTGCCAAATCCGCGCCGAAAAAAGAATTCACCGTCGGCATCAACGATGACGTGACAAACCTTTCGCTCACTTACGACTCCAACTTCTCAACAGAATCAGACGATGTCCGCCGCTATCTGTTTTTCGGTCTTGGTTCTGACGGAACAGTCGGCGCAAATAAAGACACCGCGAAAATTGTCGGCGAAAACACTCACCTTTCGGCGCAGGGTTATTTCGATTACGACAGTAAAAAGTCCGGCGGAACAACCGTTTCGCATCTCCGTTTCTCACCGCGACCGATTAAAGGTTCTTACTTCATAACGAAAGCGAATTTCGTTGCCTGTCATCAGTTTGTCTTCACCGAAAAACTCGACATGCTCAAATCACTTGTCAAAGGCGGTACCTTCCTGCTCAACAGTCCTTACGGACCCGACGAGGTTTGGGAACACTTCCCGAAAGAATTGCAGCAGGAAATCATCGACAAAGAAGTGGAACTCTACGTGATTGATGCCGTTACCGTCGCCCGAGAAGCGGGAATGGGCAACCGACTCAATACGATTATGCAAACCTCGTTCTTCCAACTTGCGAAACTGTTCGACAAACCCGAAGAAGCGATAGCACATCAGAAACAAGCCATCAAAAAGACCTACGGCAGTAAGGGTGAAGCGGTCGTCCAAAAGAACTGGGCTGCCGTTGATGCCGCAATTACCGCAACGAAGAAGGTTAGTTATCCGAAACAGGCAACTTCAAAATTCTCCCGTCAAATGGGAGCAGTCGGTAATCCGCCGAAGTTTGTCAAAGAAGTACTCGGCGAAATTATGGCTTCACGCGGAAACGATTTGCCCGTCAGTGCTTTCGTACCGGACGGAACTTTCCCGTGTTCTACAACGCAATATGAGAAGCGGAATATCGCCATCGAAATTCCGATTTGGGACTCGAATGTTTGTATTCAATGCGCTCAATGTTCGCTGGTGTGTCCGCACGCTGCAATCCGCTGCAAAGTTGCAACACCGGAACAACTCAAGAATGCTCCCGCTTCTTTCAAGACAGCGGATTACAAGACGAAAGAGTACGCCGGTCATAAGTTTGTAGTTCAAATTGATGCCGATGACTGCGTCGGCTGCGGACTTTGCGTTCAGAACTGCCCCGCCAAGAACAAAGCGGTTGAAGGTAAAAAGGCAATCAACATGGAAGACAAAACACCGCACATCGATGCAGAGCGGGTGAATTGGGACTTCTTCCTCTCGATTCCCGACCTTGACCGCGCAGCCGTAAATGCCGACAGCATCAAGGGTTCGCAACTTCTGCTGCCGCTGTTTGAATTCTCCGGTGCCTGTCAGGGCTGCGGTGAAACACCGTATATCAAACTCATTACGCAGTTCTTCGGCGACCGAATGATAATCGGAAACGCAACGGGCTGTTCTTCGATTTACGGCGGAAACCTGCCGACAACGCCTTACTGCGTTAATGCTGACGGACGCGGACCGGCTTGGTGCAACTCGCTGTTTGAAGACAACGCCGAGTTCACTTTCGGTATACGTTCTGCGATTGACAAGCAGAACGAATTCGCAAGAGAAATACTTA
>WRCR01000136.1 GCA_009783865.1 Planctomycetaceae bacterium
CCCGTTTGAATCCTGATAGCAACGATAACATCACAATCAATTCGGCTGCGCTTGCGCTGGGACAACTCGATGCGAAGTCGGCTGTTCCATATCTGATTGATGCGCTGGAGACCGTTCATCGTCAAAAATTTACAGAACAAGCACCTGCGCCTGCTTTTGGAAACAACGGAAACATCGTGATGGGCAGCGGTTCCAAACAGGTAATTGTTGATAAAGCGTTTCTGAACACTGAAGTTCTTAATGCTTTGATGCGTTTGACCAAACAGAATTTTCAGTATGATAAAAACCTCTGGAAGAATTGGCTCTTCGATGCCCGCAGAACTGCATTTTTTGATGCGCGACGCGGCGGTTGATAATCGTCCAAGATTTCACTGTATCATTTGGTGTCAATTCTTTGTAATGCATGAGCAGCCTTTGCATGTCCTTGTTGCGCCGCCCAGCGAAGCCATTTTTTCGCTTCCTCTCTGTCTTTACGAATAAGAACGTTATTGTAGGTGCCGTTGTAATAAGCGATGCCTAATTTATACTGACTTTCAGAATCACCAGTTGCGGCAGACATTTTAAGACGTTCAAATTCATTGTCAGACACCTGCGGCACTGGTTCAATAATTTCCAATCCGCTTCCCTCTAAAATTGAAAAGTCCGGCACCGGCGTTGGCGGATGGGCTGAAATGTACGGCTGCGGATTCGCATTCATCAATTCCAGAATGATACGACCGACTTCTTCGGCATCTTCTGCACCAATGGATTGACCTTCAATTAAGGACGGTTTGAAGTTGATTTCTACAGGAAAAAAATGACCGGAACCAACAACACCGATACTCAAAACACGATAAAAAACGTATATGTATAATCCGATGCCGACGAATATGCAGGTCAAAAACAGCATGCCGAGTGAACTCAGTATTTCACCACTAAAGAGTAGTCCAAATGTGTAGAAAAATGAAAGCACACCGAGTCCCCAAAAAAAGAGCGGTGCCAGCCATGCGCGGTTAAAACCATCCCGTATTTCGCTGATTTTTCTGATAGGGACTGTTCTTTTGAAGTATCCCCAAAAAGTTCCTGCTTCAAGACAGAAATTCTTTTCAGTAACAGTCAGGTGGACAGTCGGGTCAATGCCGGCAAGCGACATCAGAAAAGAGATGATACCTGCGCGCCGTACACCGATATGAACGTACACCCCGTTGATGTCGGGTTGATGAGATGCCCGCCATTCTTTAACTACATACGCCATGTTTATGCACCTTTTTGCCGGAACGTGATAAAAATCCGAAGTGTTTATGGAGTTCGTCTATGTTGTCAGCGGCACGCCTTTGATGATGCCCTCGCATACAATGTTATTTTTCACCAGACCGACAAACTCTGCGCTGATGAGCAGTTTTCTAGCGTGAATAAGTTTTGCTTGAATTATCAGGCGGTCACCGGGACGTACAATGCCGCGAAAACGGATTTCGTCGAGTCCGCCCAGACCGACAATACTGCCGGGCGATAAAAAGTGTTTGTTTGCGAAGAAACTGGCTAACTGCGCAACGGCTTCGCACATCAACACGCCGGGCATCAGCGGTGACTCCGGGAAATGTCCGCGAGTCCAAAAGTCCTTATCAGTGATGTCAACATAACCGACGGCGCGGTTGTTTCCAACATCTTCGTAAAGTATCCCCGACAGTATTTCCATCTCGAAACGGTGCCGGTTATACTTCCGAATTTCTTCTATACCGGCAACAGGAACGTTTTCGTCGTATAGTGCCGGTTCTATTAAAATACCTCTGCGTACCATACCATCAATGTGTCGTAGTCAGTGTTAGGTTTTAACCTGATGCCGCTTTGTTTTACGGAGTTTGGAATTAGCAGGACGTTTGCCGTGATTTCCCTTTTTCTTTTTATGTTGCGGTTTTGCCATCGAAACGCTCCATTCTCATTTGTGATTTTCGTTTGAAACATTATTAACCCAAGCATTATAAGAAAAAATGGGATTTTGAAAAGGGGTAAGGGCAGTTTGCTTAGCGGCGGTTATTAAAACCGCCCTAAATAATCGTTATAACCGCCGTATCCGTTAAATTTCTCCTTTTCGGCAGATAATTACCGTTCTTTTCGGTACATACTGCGGCAAGGCACCGTATTACATGCTAAAATCTGATACGGTAAAATCCTTTTTGCCGATTGGGGAACTGTATCTTTAGTCAATAATGAAACAATGAGCGAAACAACATCAACCGGCGAAACAGTACTAGTCCCTGCTTCACAGCAGATATTGAAACTTCTGCCGCAGACCCCGAAAGCGTTCATTGTTGACGATTCCGTGCCGACACGCCGGATTTTTCGGATGCTGCTCGAAGAATTGGGCTTCACCGTCTCCGAAGCCGTCAATGGAAAAGATGCCCTCGAAAAATTGTGTCCGCTCATCGGCGAGATGCTAGTGATTTTTTCCGACATCAGTATGCCAAAAATGGACGGCTTCGAATTCTGCTTCAAATTGATGCAGGAACCCTGGTACGACGGTACACCGTTTATCCTCGTTTCAACCGAAAGCGATGCAAAAAACGTGATTAAGGGCTTGAAACTCGGTGCCGATGACTTTTTACCGAAACCCTTTGATAAAGAAATCCTCTCGCAAGTATTGCTGAGAGTGCTACAATAGAAAAATACCGTTTTGAAATAACCGCGTCCTGTTGATACCTTATACACCGATTCAAAATGTCCGCTCCTCCGACTGATACAAATATACAAGCCCGCGGTGTTGACCGGATGTTGGTCCGTCTCGAACACCTCGACAAACTGCTGAACCTTGCTGGTGAAGTTATTATTACGAGTTCCACGCTTCACGAATTGCAGCGTGATATGACGGATGCCGTCACACACAGCCGGGCGATGACCGAAGGCGACCTGCAAATCATAAAGTCGGCAGACGAAACCTCAACGCGCATTTCACAAGACCTGCACGACTTGGTGATGGCAATCCGCACCGTCGAAATCGGTGAAACATTCAAACTCTTCCGCCGACCCGTGAGAGATTTAGCCCGCAATCTGAAAAAAGAAATCGAACTGAAATTTGAAGGCGAAAAAGTTCTCATCGACAAAGCACTGGCAGAACGCATTGTCGAACCCTTGCTCCACATGCTCCGCAATGCTGCCGACCACGGTTTGGAAACGCCGATTGAAAGAATACATCAGGGCAAAAACGAAAAAGGGATTATCCTTCTGCGGGCTGTCGAACACGAAGGCGAAACGGAAATTATCGTTTCCGATGACGGACGCGGAATCAATGAGCAGAAAATCCTTGATAAAGCGCGGACATCGGGGTCCAATACGTCAGCCGATATTCTAACGATACTCTGCACGCCGGGCTTTTCAACCAAAGAGCGGGCTACGGAGACCTCCGGTCGCGGTGTCGGATTAGACCTCGTCAATACAATGGTACAGGAATTCAACGGAACATTAACGTTGAACAATGTTCCCAAGAGCGGCTGCACTTTTCATCTGCGGATTCCGAAACTGAAAGCGGTCAACATCATTGATGCGCTGATAGTCCGCTGCACCGACACGCTTTACGCTTTGTCGATAGACAAAGTCGTCAGTTTGCAGGGAGTCCGCAGCAATGAAATTCAGGCATCAATGGACAGAGAGCGGTTTATCCGTTATCTCGGTGAACCGATTGCGCTCTTTGACCTTTCGGAATTAGTCGGCAGCAGTTCGTCTGCGCAGGAAAATCCTGAACTCGTACCGGTCGTTATTATCGAAGGAAAAAAAGAAAAAATCGCCTGCGTTGTTACGGAATTCCTCGCACCGGCGAAACTGGTGAACGTGCCGCTCGCGACGGATATGTTTGACCGTGATGTTACCGGTATTGCCGGTACTTGTATTATCAGCGGCGGAAGAGTCGGTATGACCGTCGATATTGACACGCTGGTTGCAATGGCTGTCGGAGACCCAATCAGACCGAGTGAAGGACACTTTGACGCTTCGTCTTTCTCGGAAAAGCCGGAGCCGGCTTCCTCGTCCGATAAAGCGGAAGCGATTCAAAGTTCTGTGCCTTCTACAGTTATCGTAGGACATACGCAAGATGAACTGATAGCGAAATCAAAGTTATCGGCACAGCGGGACAGAATCGCCAACCGCATTGAAGAATCCAGTCAGAAGGACTTATCGGATGTTGACATCAGTGACTTGCTCACGGAACTTTCCCGCGGCTTGATGGAATTACAGGACGCGCTGATTTCACTCGAACATCATCAAGACCCCGAATTGATGAAGGAAGCATTTCGTCGCCTGCATGCCGCAAAGGGCAACTTCACGATGCTGGGATACACGGTGTCGGCAACACTGTCGCATCAACTCGAAACACTGTTGGATTATGTCCGCAAAGGCAGCGTAGAATTATCACAGGAATTGATGGACATTCTGCTTGACGGAGTTGCGGAACTTAATAGTGCAACCAAGAATCTGCCGGCGGAAAACACTGCGCTTCTTGTGCGGATTGATACTGTAATGCGTTCGCTTGACAAGACGGAGACGGTTACAGATCCTGACAAGCTGCTTGGAACTACATTTACGCTTGTACCGGTGGTAGAGTTACAATTGCTCGGTGCGTTGAAACAGGGTTCGCAAACGTATGAGACCTTCATTCGTTTCAAGCCGGGAAGACAAGCGGAGTTTCTTGTCGCTTGTTTGATATTGCGAAAACTTTGTTATTATGGGACAATACTGGCAACACTGCCGAGCGTCGGAGACATCGAGAACGGATATTGCGGACAAGCGATTAAAGTCCTCTGGACTTCTTTGTTGAAACCCGATGAGTTGAAAGCAGCGATTGACAAAATTGCTCCGCTCTTCGGAATACTTGAACACAGAAGTATTCCGACAACGGTTTTCCGATATGAAACCTCTGCGGAAATATAACTAACAACCGCATGCCGAAGGGCAGCGGCAGACAAATATGCTCCCACCTTCAAAATTTTTTCCTGACATTGAAGAGGCGGACAGGAATGGTCTTCTTTGTATCGGTGATAATTTATTACCGGAAGTTCTTGTTGATGCTTACACGCATGGCATATTTCCGTGGCCTATGCGGTTAAGGAACAGAAAATACGTCACCTGCTGGTTTTGTCCTGACCCTCGCAGCATCTTTGATTTCGATACTTTTCATGTGCCTCGCCGGCTGGCACAAAAAATACGTAAATGCAAATTTGATATTACACTTGATAAGGATTTTGAAAGTGTAATCCGCAACTGTGCCGCTGCACATTCTAATAAAGATGAAACGTGGATAACACCGATATTGATTGACGCTTTCATCAATCTGCATAAACTCGGTGTCACTCATAGTGTAGAAGTGCGGGAAGGTGAAAAACTGGTAGGCGGCATTTACGGCGTGGCTATCAACGGTTTTTTCGCAGGCGAGTCGATGTTTTCACTGCAAACGGATGCTTCGAAAATCGCGCTGGTTTTTCTGAAGGAACACTTGCAGAAACAGGGTTTTGAATTGTTCGACATACAGGTTGCCAATCCTCATACGCAGCAGTTTGGAGCGATTGACATTCCTCGCAGCGAATATCTGCAACGTCTTGAATCGGCATTGCGAAAAACGGCGAAGTTTTAGTGAGACGAATTTTTTACACCTATTGCATTCCCCGAAAAAACGTGATATAATACATCTGTAATTAAAAATACCCATCCGGCGTGGTGCCGGATGGAATGAATTAAGAGTTTCGTCAACAATTCAATAACTGCCGCGAGGTGGGTTGGTTGACTTCACGTTGCAAACGGTAAAAGCCGAGTGAAGAGAAACCAATGACAGTGAAGACGTTGCGATACTCCCGAAAGGGGAGCGTCTGCGCACTGTCAATGGGAATCTTCTGCGCTAGGTATCAAACCCTTCAGCACCGTATTGCAACACGGGAAGTGAACCTCTATTGAACGCATCGCTCCCGTCTAGAGCGTGTCTTGTTGCCGTTTCTCAGAGAGATTCCTACAACTTATCAGAACTTCCGATGGCAAACTGGTATTACTATAACAAAAACGGTGAAAAAGTTGGTCCAATATCGACGACAACCCTGAAGTCATTGGCTCTTCAAGGGGTGATTACCCGAGAAACCAATATCGAAAATAACAATGGACGTTCCTTAATTGCGGGGAAAGTAACCGGTTTGGAGTTTCCCAAAACTACACAGACCGATGCGTCACCGCCAGTAAAGAAGACGGAAATTTACGGCATGGCTGGTCAAACTTCAGTGCCGAATCCACCCGCGACCACTCGTGTGCAAGATGCTCCAACCTACTTTTACATGGACGTAAATGGTCAAAAACAAGGTCCAATTAACAAACGGCAACTTGACGAACTGGCGGCACGAGGAATCATTAAGCCCAATACGCAGATGGAAACCAAAAGCGGTCAAAAGGGATTTGCGGGACAAATTTCCGGATTATTTCCACCTTCGGCTTCGCCGTCGCCGCCCGTTCCACAAGGGCAGCCAGGACCAAATAATTCGGCAAATTTGCCGCCGCAGAAATCCATACAGGATATAAAAAAGGAAGTCCAAACATTGACGGCAAATACAAAGAAAACCATTGAGGAGTTGGCGGTAATCAGAACAGGAATAGCCATCATGGCAAGTATAGCAGGCGGTATCCTGTTTTTCATATTCATATTTATTGCCGGAGCATTCAAATAGAGAGATACACCAATACAGTAGAAATTATTGCCTACTGTAAAGGTTTTTTTAACACTTTTTAAATAGAAAGAAACAACAATGGGTTCGCGTCACGGTAATTCAGAAGAAGTAATGAAAATCGGACAAACAATACAAGAAATTGCTGAGGAAATCGGGCAACTCGCAGAACGGGCTGCCCGTACTATCAGCGGTGCCGATGACTGGAGCGATGAGCATTGGGGACGACTGAACGGCGAAGTTAATGAATTAACTTCGCCTATTCGAACCCAGGCAGGTAACCTCGCCGAAATTGCATCACGAATCACCAGTGAGGCATCGCACTACGAGTGACTGCCTAACGGACCTCGTCCTTCGAATTCAAACCGCGAAAAACTTAAAAGAATAGCCGCCATTGCAGGTGCTGTAGTTACAACAGCCGCAGGTGCGGTCGCGGTAAGTTTTCAGAAGGATGACAGGCACGAATTAAATGCCGAAGGTGCTTCTGCCCTTCATGCTGTGTTGGACCGTCCGCCCAGAACGGTCTGGGACACGGTGCGTGAACTGGCTGGCACCATTCACGACATGGCAGATGCGCATACAGAGGCAACACAGAAAAACAATACTGACGAAGTTGAAGAGTTAACCAGCGCATTGCGTGAACCGGCGCAAGGTGAACATAGAGATACGTAACTACTGCAACATTGCGGTTGCGGAATGAACTGATAACACGCCCTAGTTGAAAGAGAACATTATGCTGAATCTTATGGAAAATCCAATCGTAAAGACCATTTCGGCTGCCGATAAAAGTATTGACGAAACCATTTTATCTGCCGTTAGAGATATGAACGAAACCCGTTCATCTGCCGAGGCAGATATTGCAGAACTGCAAGCAGCCCAGGCAGAATTAGAAACCGCATTAACCGCCATCGACACGCAATTGTCTGGTGAAAAACAAATATGGCTATTCCCTCTGTTTCTAATTTGTCTCGCCATTCCGTGGGTCAAAGAAAAGTATGACCAACTGGCTGGGTTAATAACACAACACAAAAATTTGAAAAACCAAATTTCCGACGATGAGTTGCGCAGAAAACACCAAACACTAATGGACGCGCTGGACAGAAAACGTCAAGCACTAATCGACGCATTGAATCAAAAATTTCAAGCCCTTGCCGCACTGGGTATAGAATTCCAATCCCAAGCGGAAAATAATTGCAAATTTGATGAAAAATTCTTAAAAAGCAAAGACAAAAAGATTCTGTCTTTTATTTCTGCCGGAGAGTGGAAATTGACATCCAGGGAAGAAAACATAGAAGGAATCACTTTACCCGCTTTACCGCATTGCGTCTTTCCGCAAATTATTATGTTTCCATTTGATAAACCGTTTTATGGAAAACTGTATGAAACCGATGCCGCCGTCCGTTTATTGCTGCTGCGTTTGCTGTTTGCTTTACCGGTCGGAGCCGTGGAGTTGACCGTTATCGACCCGTTGAATTTGGGACGTTCTTTTCTTGAGTTTATGCCGCTGCGAAGCATCGAAGGATTAGTTCAGGATAATTGTTGTTTAACCCGTTCCAAAGACATAGAATCGGCACTTTCGGATTTGTGTAATTACCTCGAATCGCTGATGCAGGAAAAGCAGATTGCTAAATGGGTTGGAAAAGATAAGAACAAGAATCCGGTAGATAAGAACGAGAATCCGGTAAAGGATTATGATAAGAACGAGAATCCATTACAAGATAAGGCAGGAAGAGAAATTAGCCCTTTTGCTCCTTATGCAAATTACCTTGCTAATTGGCCCGTATACGACCTATCTGATATTAAAAAACCAGTATCAATAGAGTATAAGGCCAGAAAAGAGATAAGCCTTCTGCCGTATAAGTTGGTACTGATTTACGGTTTTCCCGAACAGTTCTCGGATAGCAGTATCACCTATCTGAAACGCATTTTAGAAATAGGACCGCTGCTCGGCGTACTGCCGATTGTTCTATTGGATTACTATTGTCATGATTTATTGTCGAGGCTTCGTTCAAATTGGAAATCTTATACGGACAGTCTTTCGAACGCTGAACTTGAGAAGGCGACGGACCATTTGAGAAGATATTGGAAGACGATGGAAGAGGTAAGGCAGCATAAATCGGCAGATATATTGATGGCGATCTACAACGGAGTTATAAGTAATATAACCGGAGATTTCCCGGAAACATTGCGCAGATTAGAATGTAAAGTTGTTCCCGAACCAGAACCGCAACCGGAAAAATTTGATGAGTATGTACATTGGATTTCAAATGCATATAAAGAGCGGCTGAAAATCGAAAAGGTTATAAAGGAACAGGTGTGGGGCATTATCAAACCCAGTGATGCATGGAAACAGAATTCCTCGCTCAACGGTATATCTGCTCTTGTCGGTTGGAATGTTGAAAAGGAAGAAGTTGAGATTCGATTTGTGGATGCGGTTTCGCACGCTTTCATCGGAGGTGTGTCTGGTGCTGGAAAGTCGAACCTGCTGCACGATATCATTCACAATCTCATTCACAAGTA
>WRCR01000137.1 GCA_009783865.1 Planctomycetaceae bacterium
AGTGAATTCATAGTGAATTAACCGTCCTTGTACCGCCTTTTGTTGCGCTCTACCGCCAGTTCCGCCTGCTGTTTTTTTTCGTATTCCTTGCGGGCATTGGAAAGATAAGTCGAATACGGTTCACGGCAGAGCATTGACGGTTTAATGCCGGTATTTTCGGCGATTTCCTTATCGGTCGTTTCCGCTCCGAGGGTATCGACAGCCGCTTCAATTAAAATTCGCAATTCCGCTTTTGTACGCCTCCTGCGGACAGGACTTGCGTTTGTTCGAGAGTTGTTTTCTGTGAAACGAGAGCCGCTTTCTGTGAAAGCGGAATCAACAGCCGCAACTTCGGTACAAAGTTCTTTCAACCTCGACAAGTGAAAGCTAATCTCATTGCTGATGTCAAGAAAATTTTTGCCTTCGCTAATGCTTCCGTTTCTGTTTGTCTCCCCCCTCAAACCCCCTATTTGCATGCATTTTTGATCTCACCGAAGTTCGAAATTATGATTAAAATGAATCGTTAGTATTGACCAGTGTATCAAGTTTTTCAACGATTGCAATATCTGCGAAAAAATTTTCACGTCAGATTTTCATTTTGGGCGGCAATGTTTTCGAAAGAACGCCGCTATTTTGTCTTTGCCGATTTCTCCGCAGGCAACGGAAAGCACCAGTGAAGTCAAGACATCAATATCAAAATCGTGTTCGATGCCGTTTAGTGTTAGGAAAAACAATGCAACTGCTGTTCCCGTCCGTTTATTGCCGTCTAAAAAGGGATGATTGGAAACAATGTGGAACAGATACGCCGCTGCCATTGCAAACGAGCCGCTGTGGAGATAAGCACCGCCAAACGACGCTTGCGGCATCGCCAAGGCGGACTCCAAAAGTCCCAAGTCCCGAATACCAGTTGAACCGCCGAATAATTTGATTTGCGATTCATGTATCTGGAGAACTCTTTGTAAGGGCAAAAAATGAGGCATAGCGTTTATTATCCTTCCTCATTCCGCAAGTCGTTGAAAAACCTTGGCATAACGGTGATTGATATCATCGAGTATTTCTCGAAATTTATCATCGTCTATGTCCTCGCAGGTTCCGTTTGACGGCGAAACAACGAGGGACTTGCCGTCGGTTACAATTTCCAGCGGCGTGTCTGGATAGATTTTGAGCAAATCGAGAATCGTTTCGTCAATTACCAAAGCGTAAGTATCTCCGAATTTTGTAAGAGTCCGTATCATGGTCGAATCCCCTGATTGTTAATTTTGCATATTATAACACCAGCAGGAGTAAAAGCAAGCCAAGGTCGGCAACCAACTAATGGACATGTTTCACAGCGTTTCCAGAACGGAAAAGAACTCTGGAAAGGTTTTTGCGCAGCACTGCGGATTCAATATCACCGTGCCGGGCAACTTCAAGCCCGCTATCGCAAACGACATCGCCATTCGATGGTCATCATACGTCTCAATCGCGGCTGACGGACTAACACTTCCCGTTTGCGGCGGTGTTATCCGCAGTCCGTCCTGATACTCTTCGACTACCGCGCCGAACTTGCGCAACTCCGCTGCCAAGTCCGAAATTCTGTCCGTTTCCTTGTGCCGGACATGTTCGATGTTCCGAATCTCCGTTGCACCCTCTGCAAACAGAGCAACTACCGCCAGCGTTTGAGCGGTATCACTGATTTCATTCATATCAACAGTAATTCCCCGCAGCGGTTTGTCCAACTGACGCGAAACAATAATCGTATCAGGGGAATCAACTTGCCGAACATCGCAGCCCATTTGCCGGAGACATTCGACAAACTTCACGTCGCCCTGCAAACTCGGCTTCTTTGGAAAACAAGATAACCCTTCAACGGCAATCTCACCGCCGCAAACCGCCGCTGCCGCAAAAAAGTAAGACGCTGCCGAGGCATCCGGCTCGACAAAATACTGCTCCGGCGATTGATAATATCCGCTTCCTTCCAGCAATGAGAACGCTGTGTTAGAGTTGGTCGGGAACCGATATTCCTGCGTAGGCAGGAATCCAGAGGAACAGGTACAACTTTTCACGTCTAGATTCCCGCTTTCGCGGGAATGACGGCTTTGGAGTTTCCGAACAAATCTATTATCTCCGTTCATATTGATGCCGAAGGACTGCATCATGTTCAGCGTCATTTCGATATACGGCACCGAGACGAGTGTTCCCTCAACGGTAATTTCAAGATTACTGCACTTTCGTATTTTTCTTATCAGCGGAGAACTCATCAACAAAGCACTTAAATACTGACTGGAGATATTGCCGGAAACCATTGCTTTCAAAACGCTGTTTTCGGTATTCGTTATCTGCTTTGCCGGTTTGATAACAAGCGGCGGACAGCCGTTGTTTTTTTCGCAGCATATATCCGCACCGAGTTGCCGCAGCGCATTGATTAAATCAATGATGGGTCGGCTTTCCATTCTTTCTTTGCCGAAAAGGCGGTAATGTCCGTCTGCAAAAGCAAGAGCGGCAGCAAGAAACCGCACCGAGGTTCCGCTGTTGCCGATGTAAATATCCGCTTCTTTATTGGGAAATACACCGCCGCAGCCGTTGATGCTCATTCGGCAGTATTCTTTCTGATGTTCAACTTCAAGTCCGAGTTGCTGCAAGGCGGAAAACATTATGCCGGTGTCTTCGGAGTCCAGTACGCCTTCAAGAACGGTTTTTCCTTCGCACAAAGCGGCAAGGAGCAACGCCCTGTTTGTAATGCTTTTCGAGCCGGGAATAGAAACCGCTGCTTTAATTTGTCCGCAAGGACGTATTTCGATAAAATCCGCAGGAGTCATTGAAACTAATCATTATCGTTTCTTAACGAAACGTTATCAATTTGGAAACTAATCGGCGTTTTCACGCTGAAGTGCAATTCTATCCAGGCGACATCATGTTCGTCGGGGAAACCGGTAGGAACCTTTTTCCATTCAGCCGATTCGTCAAGCAGCACAGAAAAGGTTTGCCAATTTCTGATTTTTCGGGCTGCCCACCAATCGGGTTCCGGTGTGTATTCAAAATACGAGGAGCCGCGTCCCATTTTGATTGTAAGCGTGTTGAGCGGCGCGTCTTCTCTGGTTTGATTCTTTCCGATTTCTTCATATACGGAGAACTGAAAATGCGTCCGCTTTGACAAATTCCATGAACTGCCGCCGGGTGCCGTTATAGTCACGACAGCGTGTCCCGACTCCGGCACCTGTTCACAGGAACAGGAAATCATTTTATCGCCGGTCATTTTCCGCAATTCGTGTCTGATGATTAATCCATGACTGCCGGTGAACTTAACGCTGGGATAGTTTGTAAGGTCAACAGTGCCATCAATAACCGCTCGAATGGTTTCGTTTTCTAAACGGACCCGGTCAGTTTTATCAATGTAAATCCCGAGTTGTACAAAAACGATGAGCAAAATAATAATAAAAGGTATCGCAATAAAATATGAACGGTACCTATCCATCCAGCGGATGAAACGGTGCCGGATACCTTCCTTGAGTGCAAGAACCGGTTTGTTGTCCAGCCAGCAGCCGAGGTCTTTTACCATTTCGGCAGTAGATTGATAGCGGTCAGCAGGTTTTTTTGCCATCGCCTTAGCACAAATTGCTTCCAGTCCTGCCGGCACATTTGGTTTGATTTCCGAAGGCGGAATCGGCGAAGCCGCCCGAACCTTTGCGAGGACTTCCTGTGTAGAACGTCCTGAAAATGCCGTTTGACCGGTTAACAAATAATACAATATAGTTCCCAGCGAAAAAATATCTGACAGCGGACCAACTGCATAACTTTCCGGCGATGCCTGTTCCGGTGACATAAAAGCCGGTGTTCCGACAACTGCACCGACTACCGTCAGTTCCGGTCTTGTCTGTCCGGCATGATGTTCAATCTCCGGCGAAGCGTAAGAAAGGTCATCTTCTTCCTGACGCAAAAGGTCAATGGGCTTTGCCAGTCCCCAATCCATTACCAAGGTCTCGCCGTGTTCACCCAGCATAATGTTTGCCGGCTTTAAGTCGCGGTGAATAACACCCTTTGTATGTGCGAAACCGATGGTTCTACAAACAGTGATAAGACGACGGATAAGTTCTATCAATTCGTCCATCGTGGGACTTTTGTGATAATCCTTAATGACTTCCTGATAGGTTTTTCCCTTGATGAGTTTCATCGTATAGTAGGGCAGTCCCTCTCTGTCACGGTTCAGGGTATGTATCGGAACAATACCGGGATGTTCCAGTTGCGCCGTAATTTCCGCCTCACCGATAAACCGCCGAACAATGGAAATATCTTCTGCCACTTCGGGATGCAGTTCTTTGAGAGCAACATTGCGTTTCAAGAAGGGGTCAAAAACAATGAGAATTCGTCCCATTCCGCCTCTCGCACAATGTTTCACTACCCGGTGAATCCCATGGGTATCCTGGGAAGTATCCGCCGCAGGAATGGGTTCAGAAGATTTACTGATGGTTCCCATCACCCGTTCTGAAAGGTCAAGATTTGCAATGCGCGATTTTGACCCTGAACCCGAACCGGCACCGCTGCCGTGAGAAGAACCGGGTTTTCTGTCTGCGTTGGCAAACCGGTTTTCATGTCCCTGCCCGGGATTTTCCGGTTTTACATTCTGGACGGGAGAATGTTTTGTTGCATCCTGACGATAAGGATTGGACGATACCTGCGTCTCTTCCGGGTCAATCGGTTTGTCCGCAGGAACCGGAGCATGCGGCGGCAATCTTCCGGCATCGGCAACTTTTTTAGTTTCCGGTGCCATCGCATTTTTGCTTTTCGGCTGATGCTGGTCTGTATTTTTAGGCAAAACATGCTGAGGATGAATATCAACTGTATCGTATGCATTGCCTTCTTCATGTTCCGTCTTGTTTGTAACGTTCTGGCGGACTACAATACCGTCGCGGTTTTGAGTTTCGCTTACTTCAAAAGGTCCCCGCTGTTTTGTTAAACGGTACGGTTCTGTTTGTATTTTGCCGCAGCGCGGACAAATGACCGGCGCACCGATGTGTATCTCCGGCATCGCAAATTCATTTCCGCACTGACAAAGTAAATGGGAGACCATAATTTTTACTGCAAACTCAACTTCAATTCGCTGTTACCGTGAAAAGGGGACTTCCGAATTCTACCGTACTTCCGTTTTTGACAAGAACGGCGGTAATTTTACCGGCACATTCCGCTTGGATTTCATTATACACTTTCATCGCTTCGATGAGACACACCGTAGTTTCCGCACCGACAGTATCGCCTACCTTCACGAAAGACGGTGACTCCGGGTTCGGAGCGGAATAAAATGTGCCTACCATTGGACTTTTGATTACGAAAGTATTATTCGCTTCCTGAACCGGCTGGACGGCTGGAGTTGTCGATACCGCTGTCGGCGAAGAAACCGTCAACAGTGCGGAACTCGGCGGCGTGAAAACCGCTGCGGATTCTGCCGTTTCGTTTCCTCTTTTGAGACGGATTTTCGTTGTTCCCTGATGTATTTCCAGTTCCGTCAGGTCATTTTCTTTCATCAACCCAACAAGAAAACTGACTTCGTTGAGGTCTATTGTTTCCGCTGTCGTTCCCTTGTTGTCCGTATTTTTCTTTTTCGCCGGTTGTACCATCAGCGTTCTCCGCTAGTGTAAAAAGTGCGTTTCGTTAAATATGTCTCGTTAGTTGAAAGGCAAACGGTGTCAAAACACACCGTATCTTAATTGTATCCTATTTTTTCCTGTTTAGCAAGTAGAAAAATTACTGTTATCTTTTCCCTGTAGTGTTAACTTTAATTTTTCTTCTTTTTTCTTAAGTTTGCCGTCACAAATTGCCGAAATGATAAAATCGGAATGACCCATACTATCCATAAAACCAGAATATTCATTACTAACCGAATATTCGACACAAAAGGAAACACTTTTATGAATCAAAACAAGATTCGCCCAAAATGGGCAAAAAAACTACGAAATGCCGCGGCGTGGCTATTCGTTCCTCTCATTTTCGCCGCATACGGGGTGCTGGATGCTCAAACAACGCATGTAGTCAGTACTGCGACACAAGGTCCTTTCAGCATTCCCGGTAATAATCAGTTGCGCAATGCCTTTCAGTCTCTCGCCGCCAACAATGATATCATACAAATCGGCAATGGACCGACGGGAGATTCCAAAGCAGTCATCACCTTCCTCAATACAGGTGATGCCATTTATGTGAGCAAAACCGGTCTCACGCTTCAAGGTTGGAATGTCTCAGATTTTGCCGATTCAGTCAGCGGACTGTCTGTCGGCGTTGTCGGGCTGGTTGACGGAGTCCTGGCAAGCAAAAACAGCAGCAACTTGCTGGATGATTATAAAAATCTGGTCAGCGGTTGGAAAACCAATGCTGCCCACTGGACGGTCAACTACAGCACAGACATTAACGCTCTTTCCGTTATCCAAGGCAATGGCGTTACACGCAGTTTCGGACCGAACTCATTTGCGGATGTAGGCAATCGGGATGCGGGAGACGATAACAAGTTTTTCAGCACCAGCGGCAGCACTTCTGCCACCGCTTCTCAAGGCAACGGATTTAGCGTACAAAATCTCCGATTCGACAATGTTAAAACTGAATACAAGAATTGGAAATACGTTAATGGGTTAATCGGAAACCATTACAATGCAGGCGGTCCGACTTCCCTTGGAGAAATTGCCGGGAATGCCTTCACAAATCTTGACATATCTCTCAGGAGTCATAATACCTACCCTACGGCAAGTGTAGTTACAGACCCTGATGGAATGTATCTTGCTGGAGGCGGTGTCATCGGTGTCCGCTCGACAGGAGATAACATTGCCGGCGGAGGTCCTCACGGGACTACCACATCACCAGCGACAGCAACGATGGGAGCCGTTTCAGGCAACATCTTCGACAGCATCAACATTACAACGACCAATTATACCGGTACGACAGCATGGAGACCGGGCTTGACAGGCGAGAGCGGCAGTGCTTATCTCGAAGGCGGCGGTCTGGTCGGTGTCAATGCGGCTTCTTCACCCAGTACTGCTCCAAATCCTGCTGGCGGTATTGGATATATCGGTCACGCCAAAATGGATAAACTGACCGATAACTACTTCACCAACATCCGCATACTTTCCAACGACATTCTCTTGGGCGGCGGTCTGGTGGGACTCAATAATAACAGTAAAAGATATGCACCTTATGATTCTGCTAATCCGGATAACGGAGTATATGCCCTGCTTCCTGAAGCAAGCGGCAATATCTTTGGAAATGGAAATGGAACCCGAAGCAGAGACGGAAGTGACTTCGACATAAAAGTCGAGGTAGGTTATTCTATCCGCGGCGGCGGTGTCCTTGGAATGAACGGTCTTTCCGCAGCGGAAATGATTATGGAAAACCTAACAGATAATGCCTTTGCGGGAATCTTCGTGAAAACTGGAAGTTATGTACGCGGCGGCGGAATCGTCGGACTTCAAACGAATGACCTCGAACACAAAGAAGGAGAAGGAGAAGTACACGCCGCAATGGCACGTCTTGAAAATGCGTCAGGAAACCTCTTCTTGAACCAAAAGATTTCTGTCGGCTCCTACCTTCATGGAGGCGGTGTCATCGGATTGCGTTCCAACGAGGGAGAATCGCTGTTGGGGTTTAAAGACGCTGGAGGAGCCCCCATCGTCAATACCGGCGGACTTGTCGGCAACGTTTTCAAAGGAATTGACGTTGCGGTCGGAGATTACGGCGGCGCACCCAATTGGACCGGTGCTGTGGGCAGCGAAGTTATCAACAAGTACCTGTACGGCGGCGGTATCGTCGGTGTTTCAGGATACAAGAACGCTACACTGTCAAGAGTGGAAGGCAACTATTTTGACGATTTGACCGTTAATATCATACCGACCATCGGACTTCGTGACCCGGCTGGCGTAGGTGAGTTGTTCGGCGGCGGTTTTATCGGTGTTGATGCGTATGATAAAACGACTGGAGATTCCAAAGCAACTATCGGCTTGGTCAAAAATAATCAATTTTTGAACACGACGAACGTACTCAATGTGAATGCCAACTTCATTCGCGGCGGCGGCATCGTCGGTGCCACTGATGACAGCGGCACTGCGACGATTCTCGAAGTGACCGGCAACACATTTGGTGCAACGAGCCAAACAACGGCAAGTGCCACCGATGGCGGTCTGCAAATTAAAGCGGAGCAATCACTGCTCGGCGGCGGTGTCATCGGAGTGTGGGCGGATAAGGGAGGCCTTGCCGCAGATTCCGAAGCGGTTATCGAAAAAGTCGAGAACAACACGTTCAGAAACATCAAGGTAACGACCGGCACTTTTCTGGAAGGCGGCGGTATCATCGGTGCCCGTTCCGATGGCGAAGCATATATCGGAACAATCAGCCGCAATGATTTTACCGATAACGTCATTGAAGCGGGAACCTATCTCGATGGCGGCGGCATCATCGGTGTTACCGGCAAGAAGGGAAGTGAAAAGACATGGATAGACCTTATTGATGCAAGCACCTTCGTCGGAAATACAGTGACCGCTAAAAGCGGCGACCTCTTCGGCGGACTTGTGTACAGTTACGGTCTTGACAGTGAAATGACCATTCAGGACAGTTTGTTCCGCGACAACACTTTTTCAGCAAGAGGCGGCAAGGTTTACGGAGCCGTTACCATAGATACCGGTGCCGATACCACGCTTGGTACACACACATTGAATGTGGTTGCAACCAACGGTAAGAAAACTGTGTTTAATAACAATGCAGTTACCAATGGTATTTTCGACGGCGGATACAATTCGCTCTATTTCGGAACGATGCCCAATCCCGAAGATGGTACTCCTGACTTTGCCGCAAACGATGCAAAACTGGTCATTGATGCGAAAGCAGGCGGTATCGTGGCACTGTATGACCCGATTTGGGTCAATCAGCAAAACAGTCCGATTGCCGCCCTTTATACATTCGACATGGAGGTTAAAGGAGACGGCGGTAATTTCATCTGGGGCGGTGAAAACATCTTTAAAACAGACGGTCCGACCGGTACGATAACGCTCCAAGCGGGAAGCACTACAACGCTTCTTGATGGACGCACACGCGGTATAAATACCGGTCCGAGTTATACCGGCATTGAGTTAGCGTATGAAGGTGCGGTCTTCAGTCCGGGCGGTCCTCCTTTCGCGGATTCTCCTTCGGATAGATACACAATGCGTCTGGATGCCAAGAACTTCACGTTCAATTTGATG
>WRCR01000138.1 GCA_009783865.1 Planctomycetaceae bacterium
ACCGTCGTGTCGCTGTGGATGCCTTTGAGTTCGTTTTTCAGCGGACGAATCGAATATCCCATGTTTGCAGTGATTCGTGATTACGTTTGCATAGCCGGCTGGGGAATAACGGGACTCATTGCGGCAATCATATTACCGACATCGATTTTCGGATACAGACGGATTCTCCGCGAGGAAGCCGGTCTTGCCGTTCCGAAAAAGCCGATGCCGCTGGAAGAATCACCGCTTTCCTACAAACGGTTGAGGAATTCGTTTCGCCGATATGGAATAACTATCCTCGCGTTATTTCTTTGGATGGTTTGCTTTCAAGCAGCATGTATCTTTTTGATAACGCTTCAAGGGCAGGACCTTTTTCAGACGAATTGCGGATTACCGGGCTGGGAATTGTTTCTCCGCTCCTTCGGAATGCAGTATATGTTCGTCGGTCTGCTCTGTCTGATTATGTTTTATGCACTGCATCGGCATTTCCTCGCAATGGCAAAGAACGAAGAATCCTTTGCGGCAACCCCGGCGGTTGTGACTCAAGACACGCCGTTTCGGGAGCGGGTTTTCATCGAATGGCTCGTCTCCTTCGGACTCTTTATTGCGGCGGGACTTCATGGTCTTATATTTTTTGTTTTCATTGCCGGTTTGATACCGCGTTCCTCGGTAACACTATTCGCCTCACTTATCCTGCTGCTTGCCGTAACGATTGGTGCCGCTGTACTTAATGTGCGATTGCCGATTCTGCGCTGGCTTGTCAAGCCCATAGCAGTCGTACTCATAGTTGGATATCTATACATTTCGGCGATAATGCTTGTAAAGTCCAGCGGAACTGCGGGTTGGACATATCTGCCGTTTCATGACTTTTTCGATTCCGCACAGAGTTATCCGGTACTGTTCGTATTGATGGTTTTGAGTGCCGTCATCTTTTTCGCAATGGCAACATCGATGATTCTCGGTGTTTTCTATCTCCGTTCAAAAACAACGGGACGCTTTTTCTCCCGGCGGACAATCACACTGATTTTCGGTGTGCAGATTGCTGCCGTGCTTGGCGTTTATGCATTTCTGTATGTACCGGCAAGAGTTGCTTGTCTTGCCGAAATACTTGTTTGCCGTTTTCGGGACGATTGGACTACGCATCACAATGCCAAGATGTCGGCTCTTGCTTCGGAAATCATTCGTTCAACGTCTGAAACTGACCGCCGGTACGGTTGGGTTCACGGAGTTCGAGGTGAAATGAATTTGCGGGAACGAAAATACGATGAAGCGATTGCCGATTTCGAGGTTGCCTTTCGCTCTTCTCGCCTCAGTTTTCATAATTACATCTTATGCAGCGAAGCGAGGATAGCCAAGGGTGATCTTTCCGGTGCCTTGAATGACTTGGATGAAGCACTCCGTCTGGAGAAAAATTTGCATGAATTTCACTACAATCGCGGTTTCATCAACGAACAACTCGGCAATATCGAGGAAGCGATTGCCGACTACGACAAGACCATCGCATGGTCGAAGCAGTTCCAAAAGAAGCCGCCGATTGTCTCTGCCGTTCCGCGTCCCGGCTATGACGACGAAAGCCGCCGTATGGTTCATGAGAAAAGGCGTTACGGCTATGTGATTACCTTTGAGGAGTTGGTGGAAATCCGTGACCGCTTGGCAGCGGGAACAGAGAAAATACCGTAATTGATTCAAAATGACAGCATACCATTTTACGGCACATTATCTCAAATTCTCGCCGATTTTCTGTCAAACTCTCCGATTTTTTACCACATGCATGTAGAGAATATGTCTATCCGTCATTCCCGCGAAAGCGGGAATCCAAACGAACGAAGTTAGCCCTGTTTCTCTAGACCCCCGCCTTCACGGGGGTGACGGAAAAAATAACTTTTCACGTTCGACGTACCGTTGGGTTGGCACCGCATTGCTATCCTCTTTACTCGCTCTTGCCGCTCAGATAGCCTTTCAGAATTACTGTTTCGATGTGATGCGGCTGACATCGCTTTACCTTTGGGGAATACCTGTGCCTCTTTGGGTTGTTGTTTTTCTTTGTTTCGGATTGGCAATTTCGTTGGTACTTTTTGCATTTTTCTATTATGCCTTACAAATGTCTAGAGACCAAGAATGTTTTGCGAAATACCCGCCGCGATTGCCGAATCTTTTATCAATCCTGACCGGCGAAGAAAAAGCACCGGGGGGTTTTCGCAACCGAATTAACTTTTGGGGAGACATTGTCGGTTTCGGCTGGGGATTGTTCTTCACGCAAGCGATGCTAATCTCCCGATATATTCTAAACAATGATGTTTTTTGCATGTTGCTGGTTTTATTTGCGTATTTTTTGTTTGCCCTCTTCTTTGCAGGAATTCCGCGGCGGCGGTATTGGGGAATGATTTTTCTCTGTGGAAGTTTATTCGTGATTAACTCAATATATTTTATGATTTTCGAAGAACTGTTACCGATGCAAAGACGTGCAGTGCTATGGGGGGCACATGTACTTCCGGCGTGGTACATGCTTTGCTTTACGCTTTTGGGCGTTGCGGGGTTGTGGGTGTTTCGGAAGAAGTGAAAGCACAAGAGCGGGAGCATACGCAAGAGCGGCGGGGTTACCCCCGCCGGTTCCCTACTCGCTGCGTCATTGCTTTTCACCGATAATCGGTTATCATCGAAACTCCCGCTAGTACGATACACCTTCTGAAAAACCGATGACGAAATACGATGACGAAAAACACTGTCGTCCTTGCCGTTTTCTTCACACTGCTCCTTGCGGTGCAGGGCTTTTCGCAAACCGATGACACCGGCGAAGTCATTGACGATACGCCGCTGTTTCTGCAAGCACCCCGTTACCGCTTGACGCTGACTTCACACTATAACGGTGCTTCGTTTCTGGTAGAACCGATTGAATTTCCCAACGGTGTTCGTCCAAATCCGCTGCCGCGAATCGATGGAATAACCGTTGTGTTTTTTAATAACCCGCACAAAAAATATGATGTTAAATGGAACTTTATCGAAAAAATCGATTTGTTTCACGAACTTGTTTTTGAAGAGTTTCAAAAACTTCTCAAACAAACCGCCGAATATGCAGATGAGACAGAAGAAGAAATATCTATGAGCAGCCGATTTGAATTGCTCTTTGATTATCTGAATTTTCTCAACGAATACAAAAAGGATTTGCCCGCTTTCAATAAGGAATACAAAACGTTTTTACTGCTGGAAGCACAATGGCAACTGAAGACCGGCAGCAACGATGCCGCGCTTGTCCGGTTCGCTAAACTTCTCGAAGAGAACCGCAGAGACAACGATTTGAAGTCGGCTGCCGCCGCCGCGTTGGATTCCGTTCTGACAAAAGAATATGCCGCCGAAAGATTTACGCAATGCCGCACTTACTTTAGTTTGTTTGCCGAAACACTGCCGCAGGAAACACTTTTTCTGCAATGGAAGGAAAAAATTGTGCAAGCCGCATTGGGACAAACGGCGTTATCGAAAGCGGCGTTATCGAAAAAGCAATACACCGCCGCTCATTTGTATAATCAAACGGCATTGAGTATTGCTCCGCAGTCGGCAGCGGTTCAGGATTGGCAAAAAGAATTGCAGCAGAAAGCCCCGCTCTTCCGTGTTGCGGTCAGTGTTCCGATGCCGGAAAAAAACACGTTTTCGGCATTGCCCGATGCCGCCTTGATGAGATACCGCCGGTTGCTTGACAACATGTTTCTGCAATTCATAAAGCCCTCGCTGGAAGGCGGTGTGTATCGAAATGATAAGGTCAAAGTCCAGCGCGCCGAAAACGGACTTTCGCTGTCTTTCACGACAGATGATTCGGTATTGCTGAACGAAGTTGCCGATACAATTTCGCAACTGTACAAAAGCAGTGTCAATACAAGCGGCACTAATTCGGAAACACTCTTCGCCCGCCTTTTTGATTCAGCCCATATTAAGTCAGCACAGATTGAGACAGCACAGCAAACCGCTGCGGATACGGTGACGGTGAAATTCAAACGCCGGTTTCCATTGCCGGAAGCGTTGTTTGCCGTGCCGCTCTTTACCGAAAACAAAAATACTGAAAACAAAATTAATGCCGGTTTATATTCGTTAGTCAAACGGGAAGAGAATAACACTTATTTTGATGCGAACCGTTATGCAGGAACTTCTCCGGCGGTGATTAACGAGAGGTTAATTCTTCGTTCCGAAGACGCGGTTACGGCATTGAAAGAGGGCAGCGTTGATATTATTGACCGGGTTGCTCCTTGGGAAACGGAAAACCTAAAGAAGCAAACCGGTATCGAAACCGGTCGTTATGCAGTGCCGGAAGTTCATTTTATTGTTCCGAATCTTCGTAAGACACTGACTTCGGATAGAACATTTCGGCGCGCACTCTCTTTCGGATTGAATCGGCAAGCGATGTTAGGACGAATTTTGAATAAGAGTCCGGCAAAGATTTCGGAGCGCATTACAAGCGAAATAGTCGGAGCGGTTTCAAGTGTACCGTTCATTCGCGGTAATTCTTTGGGCGACCCGCTGGGGTATGCGAATGATACTTCAATCCGTCCGCGGCAATACGAACCGAAATTGGCGGCAGCACTTGCACTTTCGGCATTTAATCAGATTCGCAATACGGAAAAGGATGGAGATAAGTTGACTTCGATACCGATTTTGGTGTTGTCTTATCCGGCAAATGATACGGCAAAGTACGCCGCTTTGTTAATCAAACATCAATGGGCGGCAATCGGCGTGCCGGTGCGCATTGCAGAAAGAACGGACGAAAGCGGCATCGGCAGGGACTCCGAAGTTGACTTCTGGCTTGTTGAACGGACTGTGAAAGAACCGCTCACAGAAGCGGAGTTAATTTTCGGCAGCGGCGGTTTATGCGATTATGTTTCGCCGGCAATGGAATTAGCGTTGGAGAAACTGCGAAGCGTCGAAGATTGGTCAGAGGCGGCAAAGACATTGTTTGCAATTCATAAGATTTGTTATGAAGAGACAACTGTGATACCGCTTTGGCAGATTTACATTTATTACGCTTACCGTTCAGAGATAAAAGGAATAGCAGCGGACGCATCTTTTGAAATCGGAGGCATTGTGGACTTGTATGAAAACGTAGGTTCGTTTATTCGGTAGTGTGCGAAATTTGCGGAAGCCGGCGCAAAAGACATCTCTTGCGAATCCCGCTAATATGAGGTACCATAGACACTGAAAGACCGATTGCAGGTTATGCAGCCTGTCTGCTTTTACTGTTGGAGAACTTTATCATGAAAAAACATCAAACACTATCACTTCTGTTCGCAATCCTGTTTTCAACTTCCGTTTACCTTTCGGCTAATGAAACATCGCCAATCCGGTTCAACACTGCTTTTCCTGGCGGCTGTCTCGGAAAAATCGCTGCGCTGGAAGAACCGGATTCGTTCCGCTGTTTCATTCCCGGGCAATACAACGAAAACGGACGCAATCGGCAAACGAGTTGGTTCTACTTCCGCATTGAAAACGTTAAGAACCGCAGCGTTAAACTTATAATGACGGACTACATCGGCGAATATAATCTCCGGCCGGGTGCAGTGCCGATGCATGAACGAATACAGCCCGTTTGCAGCGAAGACGGCAAGACATGGAAACATATCGAGACAATGATTTGGGACAAAGAAAACAAGGAATTGACCTTAAATCTTTGCCCGGCAGCGGATAAACTTTGGATAGCACATGTTCAGCCGTACACTTTTGGTCCCATTCTTGAATTTATCAAGGAAGCGGGTGCTTCGCCGTTTGTCAGCACGGAAATATTCGGCGAAACCGTTCTGAAACGTCCGCTGCACCTGTTGACGATAACCGATACCAAGATTCCCGACGATAAGAAGAAACGTGTTTTCCTGATGGGACGGCAGCACGCTTGGGAAGCACCGACTACTTTCATGTGCGAAGGAGCAGTCCGGTTCCTGATTTCCAATGACCCGAAAGCCGTTGAAATCCGGCAGAAGGCGGTCGTCTATGTTGTTCTAACGCTTGACCCTGACGGTTGCGAACTCGGCGGTGTGCGTTTTAACCGCAACGGATACGACTTGAATCGGCATTGGAACACTGTCAATCCGCAATCCAAAGACGATATGCAGAACATGCCGGAAGTGTTTCACGCTTATAACAAGATCCAATCGCTGCATGAGAAAAAACCGCTCGACATATTGGTCAGTTTGCACAATCAGGAGACCGGCGACTGCCTAATGACGGCAGTGGACGGCGATGAACCGAAAGAAATGGTTCAGCGTTTTGAAAAATATTTGTCCGAAAAAACGTTTTTTGATTCGGTAAATCCAAAGATGCCGATACGTTATTATGCACCGGATAAGGCGGACACGATTTCGGCTTTGTGGAAACGTCTTCAGGTTCCTTCTGTGACAATAGAAATACGGGTTGAGCGGCATCCGAAACTTGACAAATTCGCAACATCGGAGGACTACATCGGTTTCGGTGCAGGTTTGATTCAAGCGATGTTTGACGTTTTGTAGATTTTTTCGGTAAATTTGCGTTTTGACGACAGATTTCCCTTGCATTTTTTCTGAACGCAAGGATAATAGTTATGTGTTTAGTTATTAAATTGGCGATAGAATTTAATTGATTATATTTTTTCAAATTTTTTTAGGAGTTCCAAATGCTAAAAATACTTACGAATCTAGTTTCGGATGTTTCTGTAGTCACGGAAAGTGTAAAATTAGGGAATTTGAGGGGGGGGAAACGAATTAAGAGCGGCGGGTGATAACCCGTCGGTAAGTGACGCTAAGAGAGCATTTACCCTCGTTGAACTTCTCGTAGTTATCGCCATTATCGGCGTTTTAATCGCTTTGCTATTGCCTGCTGTGCAAGCCGCTCGTGAAGCCGCAAGAAGAATGCAATGCACGAATAAAATCAAGCAACTGTCGTTGGGATTGCACAACTATCACGATGTTAAAGCCGGTTTTCCCGCCGGTTCACATTACTGGTGGTTCAAAACTGAAGACGGCGGTACATCTCAAGTCCGCAACGACTATTACTTCAGCGGACTGATACAACTCTTTCCGTTCATTGAATTGAATGCCCGTTATGACGGCATCGCATCTCTCGTTCTGAAATCGGATGAACTTGACCATGCAAGTGCTAAAGCACCGTGTCCTTGGCAAGGCGGGGGCAATGCAGCGTGGACACGTGCTAATTACCCGATTCACGGCAACATTGATGCCCTCTTATGTCCCTCAGATACGAAAGCAGACGTTGCCGGTGCTACATCTAATGCGCGAACCACTTATTCAATGAGCCGCGGTGATGCTATCACGCGGGATGCAACATCCAACAAGCGCGGAATGTTCGGATATTTTAATTGGCAAAATATGTCTTCTGTCACAGACGGAACAAGTAACACGATTGCCTTCTCCGAAGCGATAGCATATAACGCAACTAAAGGTGTTGTCAAGGGCTGGCTTGTCGTGGCTGACGGTGCTAATTTAAAAACAACCCCATTGACAACGTGCGGAAGCATTGTTCTCAACACAAAGGACAGGAAACTGTATACAGGAACGGCTACAGACCAGCCGCGTTGTTCGCGTTTTGCCGATACGCGATGCTACATGGGATTTTTTAATACGGTTAATCAGCCGAATTCTCCTTCGTGTGCCAATACTAATACTGATGGTACCGCAACGTATGGTGTTTGGTCGGCTTCCAGCAACCACAGCGGCGGTGTGAACTGCGGCTTGGTTGACGGCAGTGTTCGTTTCATTTCGGATACGGTCAATAACACTACTTCCGGCTTGAGTGCAGCACCGCAGGAAGTAGCCACCGGTAATTCCGAATTCGGCGTTTGGGGTGCTTACGGCACCGTAGACGGCGGTGAAAGTACGGCATTATAGCCGTTGATACGCCGTTTTAGAAACGGCGGTTAAACATGGGCGGCGGATATTAAGTCCGCCATGACGGGCATTTGATACACAATAATTTTTTATAAGGAATACAACAATGAAAATGAATAATAGACCTGCTTTTACGCTAGTTGAACTCCTCGTGGTTATCGCCATCATCGGCGTTTTAATTGCTTTACTATTGCCGGCGGTGCAAGCCGCTCGTGAAGCCGCAAGAAGAATGCAGTGTACGAACCTTGTCAAACAGTTGTCGCTTTCACTCCACAACTACCATGATGTCCAAGGCGGATTCCCCGCCGGTGCAAATACCATCGTCTTCAAAACCGATACGGGCGGCACAAACGTCATCACCAGTCATTACTTCACCGGACTGATACAACTCTTTCCATTCATAGAATTGAATGCCCGGTACGATGCCATCTATTCTCTCGTTCTGAAATCGGATGAGTTAGACCATGCAGGCGGCAGATCACCGTGTCCTTGGCAAGCCGGAAATGCATCGTGGGTGCGTGCCGGTTATCCGGTTAGCGGCAACATCGGTGCCTTAATATGCCCCTCAGATATAACTGTAAAGGTTACCGGTAATACAGTCGCGCGTACCAGTTATACGATGTGCCGCGGCGATGTTGTCTACCGGGAAACAGGGTCAGGTGCGTTCAGTAAGCGCGGAACGTTCGGCTATCTGTGTTGGCAAAAAATGGGTTCCATTGAAGACGGAACAAGCAACACGATTGGTTTCTCCGAAGCAATACCATACGACACAGGTAGAAATGTAAAAGGGCGGCTTGTTGTTGCAGCCGACAGTGCTTCGTTACGTACAAATCCCTTAATAACGTGCGGAAACAATGTTCTCGACACAAACGACAGAAAACTCTACACTGGGACAATTGCCACCCAGCAGCGTTGTTCGCGTTTTTGCGATGCGCGCTGCTACATGGGATTTTTTAATACGGTTAATCAGCCGAATGCCCCTTCATGCACCAATGTTGATACTGACGGTACAGGAACGTGGGGAGTTTGGGCTCCGTCGAGTTTCCACAGCGGCGGCGTGAACTGCGGCTTGGTTGACGGCAGTGTGCGTTTTATTTCTGATACGGTCAACAACACTACTTCCGGTTTGGATGCGTCTCCGACAGAGAAGTCCGCCGGTAAGTCAGAATTCGGCGTTTGGGGGGCTTACGGCAGCATTGACGGCGGTGAAAGCACAACGCTGTAATAGACATGTTCGGAAACTCCAAAACCGTCATTCCCGCAAAAGCGGGAATCTAGACGTAAAAGGTTATACCTGTTCT
>WRCR01000139.1 GCA_009783865.1 Planctomycetaceae bacterium
AACGGAACAGCACCGGGAATCGACCTTACCGTCAAACGAACCGCGCCGGGCGGCTCCGGTTTGGACTTCTACCGCCTCATGGCTTTTCCGGGTGTTCCCGCCGAATTGGAAGAAATGTGGAAGCACTCTGCCCGACAATCACTGCTCGACATGCTCGAAAAAATGAGCGGCGAAAAGAAAGTTCTGCGCTTCCGCTCAATTAATTCCTTCGGTCTCGGCGAAAGTCAAACCGAAGCGAAACTGCCGGGATTGATTGACCGCAAACATTATCCGAAAGTCGGTATTACCGCAACACATGGAACGATAACCTTGCGGATTGCCGCCGAAGGAAAAAGTGAAGAAGAATGCATCCGCTTAATGGAACCGACTGCAAAAGTAATTTATGATGCTCTCGGCAATTTGATTTTCAGCGAAGGCGATGACACGATGCAGGATGTAGTTTGCCGCCTGCTCCTTGAAAAGAAGAAAACCGTTGCGGTCGTTGAAGCGGGAACCCGCGGCTTGTTGAGCGAAGCGATGTCAGATGCAGTAAATAAAAACCCGGCAGCGAAACAATGTTTCGCGGGCGGTATAGTTCTTCCGAATGACCGCGAATTGACAGCAGAAAAGATGCTCGCCATCGGAAAACGGTGGAAAGAAATAACCGTCTCCGAAAAGGGAAAAGACGTTGATTATCTTTTGCTCATCGGACCTTATCCTGAAGGGCAACCCAACCGCGACAGACAAGAGGAAACTTTTCTCGCTCTCGTGGACTTTAATTCGGCGATTCCTTCCGCCGCTAATCCAGAGCGGAAGGACTTCATCGCTTATGAGATGCATCGGTATGTTGGGCATCCCGGCATTATCGATGATTTACATGTTAAACGAACTTTGAATCTTTTTCGGAACTCCTTAAAACAATAATTTAACATTTTTAAGAATGGTGCAGCAATGAATAAACATTTCAACAGACGTTTTATTTTCTTTGTTGTTCTTTCCGCAGTGTTCGGAATGACAGCAATTTTCACCGGCGAAACATCCGCTCAAATCGGGAAAAAACCAGCGGCTAAAATCGGGTACGTTTATCCCGCCGGCGGGCAGCGCGGAACAACTTTCGAGGTTTGGGTCTGCGGCAGAAATGTCGGACGACCAACGCAAGTTCTTTTTTCCGGCAATGGTATTTCGGCGCGAGTCGTTGACACGCAGTTTCTTTGGACTAATCAAGACGCACGGGACCGCTGGAAAATCCGCACCCGGATTGGCGACGCGCTTGAGAAGCATATTTCCGATACGCCGCAGGGAAAATTAGTTAAGGAACTTTTAGATAAAATTCCGAAAATCGGCAAACCCGCAGAGCCGAAGGAGGAAGTCGAAGTTATCCCGTTTGCATTTCCGCGGCAGGTGCATGTCCGAAAACTGGCGGAAACCGATGCATACGTTCCATTGGACGAAATGCTCGAAATAGTTGATTGGACTTACGGACCGGTAAAATATGGTCCTAACAATTTCGGTCGACCTCTGGATGTTCATCGTGAAGTTACGGTTATAGAAGTCACCATTGCGCCGGATGCTGAACTTGGCGATAGGGAAATATGTCTCTTAACGGTTTCGGGAATGACCAACCCGATGTATTTTCATGTCGGTGAATATCCCGAATTCAAAGAACGAGAACCGAATAATTTCGAGACGCATCCGATTTCCAAAACTTTGATGTCATTTGACGTTCCCGTCTATGATGTGCCGTTTACGATGAACGGACAGATAACACATGCCGACATTGACCGGTTTCAATTTCGGGCGAAGAAGGGACAGAAACTTGTACTCTATGCAAAGGCGCGTCAATTAGTACCGTATCTTGCCAATGCGGTTCCGGGCTGGTTCGAAGCAATGATTACCGTTTATAACGAAAAAGGCAAAGAATTAGCGTTTGCGGACTGCCACCAATTTGACCCAGACCCCGTGCTGATATTTAATGTACCGGAAGACGGTGTTTATACTGCCGAGATACGTGACTCCTTGTTTCGCGGCAGAGAAGATTTCGTCTATCGTTTGAGTGTTGCGCCGTCTCCGCTCATCGAAGAAGTATTCCCGCTAGGTTTGAAAGAAGGAACAACGGCTGCGCTTCAAATCGGCGGACACAACTTGGTAACGAACACCGTGAACGTAACTGCGGAACCCGGCACCGATAATATCCGTACTTTGCAGGTAGTCAACGGACAATTCCTGACGAAGCCCTTGCGGTATGAAGTCGGTTCTTTCCCCGAAATTATCGAGAATCAAAACAACATGACTTTTCAAAGCGCGCAGCCGGTTACATTACCGCTGACCATCAACGGACGAATCGCTCAAGCCGGTGAGACGGACTATTATCGCTTTGAAGGAAAAGAAGGCGATAAAATTCTTCTCGAAGTTAAAGCACGATGTTTGGGTTCACCGCTTGATTCCCGATTGACTTTATTTGATGCCGAAGGAAAAATTATTGCGGAAAATGATGACGGCGGCACGGTTGACGAAAAGCGGAATTATGTTTCCGCCGTTATCGGGCTGATGACGCACAATGCTGATTCAAAAATTATTACAACGCTGCCGAAGACCGGTCAATATGTTGTCCGTATTGATGATGCGGCGCGGCAAGGCGGCAACACTTATTCTTATCGTTTGCAAATTTCGCAGCCGATGCCGGAGTTTGATGTATACACAACGCCGTCTTCGCAAACAATGCCTGCTGCTAACAGCAATCTGATTTACTTTTATGTGGAACGTAAAAACGGTTATAACGGTCCGATAGAACTCAAAGTTTCCGGTGATGTGCCGGGTTTTCGGCTTGACGGCGGACTGATTCAAGAAGGCGAAACAACGGCGGTCGCAACCTTATTGACACCGACAGAGCCGCAGCGGGCTCCGGTACAAATGCGGTTTGAAGCGTTTGCCGTTCAAGACGGAATAACCATTCGCCGACCGGTTCAAGCAGTCGAGGATTATGAACAGGCGTTCTTGTATCATCATTGGGTGCCGGCGGAGCAATATCGGGTTTTCCTGCAAAATAAGTCCGGCAATCTCGGTTTCGTTCCGTTAAATCTGCCGTCGCCGCTGGTTCTCAAACAAGGGGAGACGATAGCGGTCGATTTTGAATCAACATCGCCGTGGGTACATCCGACAATCATTTATTATGGACGGGTTGCACCAATCGGTGTTTGGGCTAGCAAAAAATATCAGGACGAAAAAAGAACCGATGGAAAGTATAAATTGACGCTGAACATTGGCGCGGCAAAGGATGCCTTGCAAAAAGCGGCGGACAAAGAGTATGAACTTGCCAATCCGGTTAAAAAGGACGACATGAAAGCCGAAGACGGCACTCCGGTGCCGCCGCCGGAAAAGCCGGTGATACCTCCGAAACCGTTCCTAACCGGTTCGCTGATAATTACGGCGGATGCTGAATCGACGGATAAGGACGGCAAGAAGACCCGCTGGAATGTGGGGAACTTACCGGCAATAGCGGTAAAAGTTATTCCGGAGTGAGAACGCCTTGTAATCCGCCCAAGAACAGGCGGCAGCGCATTGCACAGATTGTCAACTCTCGATTATTATCTTGTTGTACGCTGCTGTCCGATATACTCATAAACCGCTTCGAAATATCCCTCTTCCAAGAGATATTTGGTGCTTCCGCATTTGTCGAACCATTGCCGTTTTCCCCCGTGCAGCCGTGTCCCGTAAGTGCCAATGGTGATGTGATAGTCCATAGTATCGAGAACGTTAATTGTTTATCGTTGGCACTTTCTTTCAATATCCTGTATGGCGTTTTCTATGCGTTCTGTGTGATATTGTTCGTACATATCGTTGATGTAGTCCACGATTCCCCTCTCTTTCCATAGATTCAAGGCATCCTTTGCGGGCACACCTTTCGTTTCCGCGTATTTCTCAAGCAGAAAAATGAAAAATTCCGCTTTGTCGGATATTTGCTTCATAACAGACTCCAATAATAGGGCGACTGCTCGAACTCTCCGGTCTGATACTCGGCGTTCCACAGTTCATAAATCAAATACGGCGAGTAACGATAAAGCCCGACATCACGGTCAGCCAATTTGTCGGAGATTCTTGAATTATAAAAAGCGAATATCGCCTCCTGTTCGTCCAAATGATTCTTTTCGACAATCAAGCGGACGACCATGCTGATGATGCTGATTTTTATGTGGGTATGGGTATTCATAACTCGTAGAATTCTGAATAAATGAGGTACTCTAAAGCGTTTTGGGACGCAAACAAATATTGAGTTTCCAGGTTTTCCGGCTGTAAAAGTTGGATAACCAACTGTTTCGGATTTTCCAGATGGTCAAACATACCTTGTAAATACTGGTCAATTGTCAAAATCGTTTTGTCATTGGCGGTTGGTCCAACAGTTATATCATATTGCGCGACAGATTCTCCCTTTCTGTTTGCCAGGACAAAATCAAGCCAGGCGATGTCGGCAGTTTCGAACCGCAAAATTTTCAAGTTGTCCGCCGAATCATCGAAGTCAAAAATATTGACGGTCGGAATCCCGGATTCAAAAAACAACCTTGCCGACTTCGCTCGATTTTCCGCTTGCTTGATGCTAATGGACAGATAGAATCCGCTACCGAAATCTAAAAACTTCCGGCTTTTGCTCAAATCGGGAACTTTAATGACCTGATTGCTTCCGTGGTACAATTTCATGGGAGTTATTATAAATAAAATCAATCGCGTCGGCGCACCCCAGACAATAACTCAACCGTGCGCCGACACAGTCGGCGGCTCGGTTAACAATCTGACAAACGGCGTTGAAAATACGTGGACGGTTCACATTGCTATTTTACATCGACGGTAAGAAATTTCAAGAGATAAGGATTTGCTATTGCACAATTTGCGTATCGATGTACAATATAGAATTATAAAATGTCCAAACCTATCTTTTAATACTACGGGACCTTGCAATCCCGACAAACACTACAGGTTGCAAGGCACGCAGTTGCACCGCTATATTGACAAACTTTAATGTACCGCAACTTCTTTCTGCTCCGATGGCGGGTTTTACCAACTACGCCTTTCGGACACTCTTGCGCCATTTGGGCGGCGTTGATTTAATCGCAACCGAGATGGTTTCAGCCCGGTCTTTTGCCGAGTTGGAAATGCGCGGATTGGACGAACCGTCCCGTCTTTGGGGCGTGCGTGAAGAAGCGAGACCGCTTGCCGTGCAGATTTGGGATAATCAGCCGGAAACACTGGCGAAGTTTGCGCAGCAGTTAGCAGAGGACTTCAAGGTTAGCGTGATTGATTTGAATTTCGGCTGTCCTGCCCGTCAGATTGCCGGTAAAAGTGCGAGCGGTTCATATCTTCTGCAATTTCCTGAAAAGATAGCGGATATAGTTCGGCAAACGGTTCAAGCGGCGGGAAATGTGCCGGTGACTTTGAAAATCCGGCTCGGCAGGACGCGTGATACAATCAACGCTGTTGATGTTGCGCAGGCGGCGGAGGATTCCGGTGCTGCGGCGATAACTGTTCACGGCAGGACTGCTTCGCAGATGTACACGGGGCAAGCCGATTGGCAGGAAATCGGCAAAGTGAAACGGGGTGTCCGAAAGATTCCTGTGATTGCAAACGGTGATATTCGCTCCGTTGATGATGCTTTGCGTTGTTTGCAGGAAACGGCGGCGGACGGAATAATGCTCGGACGCGGCGGTATTGCGAAGCCGTATTTATTTCGGCAGATTGCGCAGGTGCTTCGCGGCGAACCAGTTGAGCCGGAGCCGGACAATCGTTTTTTTCGGGAGTTGATTCGGCAGCATTATGAATTGCTTCGGCGGCAGTTTTCGGAAAGAACGGCGGTGCATATTTTGCGGAAGCATGTTTGTCATTACGTTGTTTCGCTGCGCGGGGCGCGGATGTTTCGCAATGCGGTTGGAGCGGCGGATAATGAAGAGACGTTTTTCGGATTTGTGAATGACTTTTTTGTTTAGCCCTTTACACTTGAAAAAAGCATGGTAAAATGGGTGTCGTTATGGCGGCATAGCTCAGTTGGTTAGAGCAACGGAATCATAATCCGTTTGTCCCGGGTTCGAATCCAGGTGCCGCTAACTTTTGAAAATTTCTGCTTGCGTTCTTCGTTTTTTTCCCATACAATGAACGGCGTTCGTTGACGGCGTAACGAAAGTGCGCACAAACATTACCGGTGCCGTCAAAGAGGATATGAAATGACAAGTTATCAATGCTGATTAGCGTACATTGTTTTCGGTTCAGCCGTTGCGGGAGCGGTGTTTTTGCTATCTTCAATGACGGTAGTTATTTGCGCTGAACTCGCAACTACTGCATTAGGGTCAATGTAAGACACCCCGGTTATATTGCCGCCCGCTTGAATCGACTGACCGGCGATGCCTTCCATTCCTTGCGCGGCAGTTTGGTTAGCATAACCCGCTGTTATTGGAATCGATTGTGCGGCGGTTGCCGGTTCGGTTGCCGCCGGTGCTGCTGACCAGCCGGTTGTCGGCGTTGTTGTCTGCGTTGCGGTCGGAGTTTGATTTACGTTTTGATTGCTGTCTTGAAACAGTAATGTTCCTTGGCTCGGATTGAGCGAACCATAACCAGCGTCGGCGGGAACAAAATACGGCTGTGCCGGATTGGTCGGAGTGTTGACCGGCGAAAACTGTTCGCCTATACCCGTTGCGGGAACAGTAGTCGGAATTGTTGACGGCATATATGCCGATGGAGTTTGTCCGAGATAAGCACCTTGTGCAGAAAAAGTAGCCGGCGGCGGAGCGGTCTGTATTGATGCGAAAGGATTGCTCGGCTGTGAATTACCCGCTAGACGGCAGCCGGTGAAAATGAGAATTGTCAATATGACAAGACAGAACGATATGTTTTTCATAAAAATTCAGCCGCTAAAAATGGTCATGGAAAATAACAGCGGAGAATAAACAAAAACAGAAAATAAATCCAGAGCAGTTTTTTAACGCAGGCGACAAGAAAACCCCGTGTTATCTTTTGATTTTCGACCGGCGGAGTGAAGATAAGAAACTGCCTTGGGAAGAACGAATAACGTGGAACGCAGAAGGCGATGTGACGGCGGCGGGGTGCTGAAAAAACGCAACGCAGGATTGTTCAGAGTAGGATTCCTGCATTTCTGAAATACGCTTGCGCTAAAAATGTTATTTTCGCCAATTAAACCGCGGCGGGTCGCTGTCCGTCCGATACATCTTCACACGCCGCAGAAAAATCCATACACACAGCAATGCGACAAACAACGTCACCGTAATGCCGCTCTTGACTTCATTCGGCAAACTTTCGCCGAACTGTTTTTTCTTTGCCGCATCCTCTTTCGGCTTGGAATGCCATACCGGACAGCGTCCCACTAACATCGGTGCATAACCCCGTTTATAACTATCCTGTTGGTTTTCATCTTCCTCCAATTTCTTTGATGTTTCATAGACCCAAAGTTTATAAGGAAAAGCACCTACCGAGATAATCTCGGCATAGTCCGGCGCAGAACCGACCGGCATACCCTCCGGCAGCGAAGTCGTACATACAACCAGTGGATTACTCTGCGAATCCTCCGTGAAAAGATATATCTGATAATACCTGTCAATTCCGTACAGTTTTTTGACCTCTTCGTCTTCCACCAAAGTCAGCATGACTCTTTTTGCCGTGCCGGTCAACAAAACGGGCTTGCCCTGCATCTCCGCCGGTTTGTTAAACAATAGTACCGCTGAAGTTAAATTCCGTTTCGTCTGCTGCATTTTCGGGTTTTGCTGCAATTCATTGCGTGCTTCCTGTTCGATTCTGCCTTTCGGAGTATTTTTTGCCGCTCTCAACATACCGTAAAACGGTTCCTTATCCGCTGCCGTAAATTTGAAAGCACGCCGGATTAACTCTCCGCGAGACAGCAGTGAAAGCGAAAACGGTATGTTTTTCAAGTTCTTTTCCTTCATGTCGGTAATACTCAATACCGGCACCTGCTCGAAGGTTCCGAAATCCATACCGAGAGAACCAAGATAATTATCTGGAAACCATTCAAGCCGCGTTGAAACCAATAAAGGAATCAGCGGGGAATCATCTTTGACCTCTTTGTCATCCGTATACAGCCGCTTGATATAGATGCCCGTGACCGCAACCCGTTTTCTGACTAAATGTAAGTTGTCTGCATCGGTGTTGTTATCAACGTTCTTCTTTTCGGGTTCACACAAGGAATGAGGTGCAAATGCAGTCAATACTTCGGCGATGTTATTTTTACTGTTGTCTTCACTGCCTATACTTATCCGGCATCGGTAAATCGCCGGTATTTCCATTGCTTTTTGCTCTGCCGGATTGAGCGGAACTATTTCGACATTGCCGACAAGTGTACCTGTCAGACGAAATACCTTTCCGCGATACTGCGCAGGGTCGGATGTCAGCACAGAAAGCGGCATCGGAATTCCCGCAGCAGAATTGCCGTACCGGTTTGGAAAACTTGCCGTGATATTTTCCTTCATGAAACCAGCCGAAACATATCGGCGGAGGCGGTCAAGCAGTTCCAGCACGGAATCCCGCTGCTGTTCCAGCGGGACTTTCGCATCGCCCAAAGCGTCCCAAATATATTCATCCGTTTGCAAAAGTTGCGTCTGTACGAATTCCGCATCGATTTTTCCAACCGGCAGAACCTCATCTTCGGCATATAACAGCGAAGACGAACCGGAAATACCGAACAGAATAAATATCGGAATAAACCAGAATTTCGCATTGACCGGCGGCATGAACTGTGTGTGACCGGAACTATTTACTACCGTTTTTCCTTCACCTAACTCTGAGTCAGATATATTTTCTGACATATTCACAGAGTCAGGCAGTTTCTTTTTCTTCTTTTTGCTG